>NZ_JBFRPB010000043.1:0-26849 GCF_041471785.1 Vibrio sp. 10N.261.51.C6
ACTTTACGGGGTCACTTCAGATTTGAGCTTGGCTTTTGAGTCACATTGGCGTGTGGACTGCTGTCGTGTGAGCTGTTGTCGCGTGAAGTAAGGTAATCACAGGTAACCCAAAGTAATCACAGGTAACCCAAAGTAATAGGGGAACCAAGTGGCTTAGAGCAAGCCGCTTGGTCCGAATCTACTTACGATGCGCTTGTTAGCGTAACCTGATAACGATATTGATTGTCGGTGAGTTGAAACTCTTGGTGAACACTTGGACTCCAAGAATCATCACCACCAACACCCATATGTTGGTGATCTACGCGTACATAGATTTTCTCTTCACGAGTCAGGTCATTGGTATGCTTAGCATCCGTTAATTGTTGCTGGCTGTACTGACTCACACTGAATGAAAAATCGCCTTCGATCCCGATATTTCCTACATTCAAGTTTTTGGTTCCGTAACGTAACCCGCTATCGGTTGGGAATATATACGGCGTATGCATCTGATCCAGTGTCTGTTTGTGTAAACCGAATCGAGCAGCAGCCAAACGGTCTGGATAGTTTTCAAAAGGACCTAATCCCAGCCACGATACTGGAGTTTCATTGGCAGTTTCGAGTGGTAAAGGTAGCTCCATCTCAAGACCAATGCGTGGCATCGGTGGTAAGTGATCGGCTAAGTTGACATCAACCGCGATATTCATTTCGCCTAGGTTATTTAAGGTGTATTGCCATTTGGTAATCGCTTGGATTTGGCCATTAAATTGGTAGGCGAATACTGACGCCACTTGTACTGAGTCTGCGAGCGCTTGCACGACACAACTTGTACACTGACGCTCCCATTGACCAATGCCTGCAAGTTCCCAGCGACAAGCCCATGCATTTGGGTCGATGTTGTCTATCTCACTGATACCAATGTCGTTATCAAGTGGCGCGCGATAGAAGTTATCGACAGGTGCCTTGATAACTTGCGGTTGCCCATCAACGATCCAGTGGGTCAACAATCCACTCTCTGTATCCCATTGCCATTGATGTGTTTCATCTAGGCTAGACACGACCACTTTATTGTCTTGCTGATGTAACTGGGGAGCCAAAGCATTTGCCGTGATCGGGAGTTGCAAGCCAGCATGGTTACGTAAAGCAAATTGCTCCGTCGCACAAACATGGCCTTCTTCTGCCCACTTGGTTGAATGAGTCAGAGTAATATCGGTGTTGAGATGATATTCGGCTTGTGCTTTTGGTGTGAAAGCGAGGTCAATTACCAGCTCTTGTTTACTATCTTCAGCAACGGATAAGACTTGTTGCCCTGATTGAATCACGATGCCATTTTCGAGCAATTGCCAGCGTAAGATTTCATTGTCAGTCGCTCGGAACAGGTTTTCATTGGTTACCGTTAGGCGGCATTGATCTTCAGTTTGCTCTGCTAACGTCACATTGATCATTCTCTGGCAGTATTTCGCCTCTTCCAAGGTCGGGTGTACGCTGCGATCTGGGAAGATCAAACCGTTGATGCAGAACTGACGGTCGTTGATGACATCGCCAAAGTCTCCACCGTAGGCCCAGAAGTGTTCACCGTTTTCATCCCATTGGCTTAGTCCTTGGTCAACCCAATCCCAGATGAAACCGCCTTGTAGGCGAGGATATTCTCGGAATGCATCCCAGTAATCATTAAAGCTACCCAAACTGTTACCCATTGCGTGTGCGTATTCACAAAGAATAAGCGGGCGTTGCTCGTTAGGCAGAGAAACCCATTTCTTGATAGACCATTTTGGAACGGCATCGTCTTCGATAGTGCTGTTAACGCGTGCGTACATTGGCGCAATGATATCGGTCGCTGTGGTATTTGAACCACCGCCTTCATACTGTACCGGGCGAGAAGGATCGTACTGTTTCGACCAAGCATACATCGCATTGTGGCTGCTGCCGTGCCCTGACTCGTTGCCCAAAGACCAGATGATGATAGAAGGGTGGTTCTTATCACGCATGACCATTTGCGTATAGCGACTCATATAAGCGTGTGCCCATTGCGGATCCGCAGACAAGCGATTCATAGGCTGCATGCCATGGGTCTCGATGTTCGCTTCATCACACACATATAAACCGTATTCGTCACACAGCTCGTACCATCGTGGGTGGTTAGGGTAGTGAGCGGTGCGCACAGCATTGAAGTTGTACTGCTTCATTAGACAGATATCGCGGATCATGTCTTCTTCTGTCATCACATGCCCCAACTCTGGGTGATGCTCATGACGGTTGACGCCGCGAATCAATAGCGGTTTGCCGTTTAGCTTTAGCTGACCGTCTGTCATTTCGACTTTACGGAATCCAACTTGATAAGCTTCACTTTCTATGTGGTTACCTTGCCTATCAAGCAATGACACGACAATTCGGTAAAGGTTAGGAACTTCTGCGCTCCATTTCTTCGGATCTCGAACATGAAGAGTTTGGAATACCACATCATCGTAGGTGCCACGCTCGTCAATTCGTCGATTATGAGGGCGATCGATAAGCGGTTCAGTCACCGCGTTTTCACCGTCAAACAGTTGAACCTGAACTTGGTAAGTGTCTGGTGCCGTAATTTTGGTGACAATAGACAGTGAACCATCGCGATAGCATGCGTCTAAGTCCGGCGTAACGAACACATCTTCAATGCACTGCTTTGGTTTAGCTAGTAAGGTCACATCACGGAAAATACCGCTTAGCCACCACATATCTTGGTCTTCTAAATAGCTACCATCACACCAACGTATCACCATGACAGAAAGCGTATTGTCGCCAACAGTTAGATACTGAGTTAAGTCGAACTCGGCAGGTAAGCGGCTATCTTGGCTGTAACCAACCCAATTGCCATTACACCAAAGATGAAAAGCGGAATTGACGCCATCAAAGATAATACGTTGGGTGTTCTTTAGGTCATTTTTAGTCAACGTAATTTGAGTGCGGTAACAACCGGTTGGGTTTTCTGCCGGTACAAACGGTGGGTTCACTTCAAATGGGTATTTTACGTTGGCGTAGATAGGTTTATCGTAGCCTTGCATTTGCCAGTTCGATGGTACGGTAATCTCGTCCCATTGTGAGTCATTGAAACTTGTTTCGATAAATTCACCGTCAACTTGTTCAGGTGCATCAAAGTATTTGAACTTCCATTGTCCATTAAGAGATTTACGTTGTGACTCAATGCCGTCTCGAGCGTGCTTAAGGTTGCGGTAGCTTGATAATGGGCTGTGCGCATTAAGGCAGTGGATATTCACAGACTGTGGGTTTTCCCAATCGCGTCTTTGGATGATGTTTGAAAATGCCTTCATGGTATTCCTACTCTTAAAGTGTTCAATATTGGTAATAATTCTATTAAGTCATCGGTCTTTTAAGCCGTGATGACCGTTATCAAATCGTTGGTTATGCGTATTGTTCTGTTGGCTTATTCAGCTATTCAGCGAGCTGTTTTAATAAATAATCTTTTGCTTCGGGTATGCCCTGTTCGGCCGCTTGATTAACAATAAATGCAGCTTGTTTGATGTCATTGTTGTTTAGGGCTTGGTCAATGTCTTTTTGGATATTCAGCCATTGCGCCTTTTGATTGGTTTCAATTGTCTGATTTGATGGTTGAGAAACTTGCTTTGAACCTAAGGTTTCGGGTTCATTGTCGGATGAAACACCAAGCTCAGCCAATAGAGTCAAAACCGCACTGTTTGTTGATTTGCTCGCCGTAACATCAATGACACCTACGTTGCTCAACGTCGCAGTCAACGGCAGTTGCTTATTGCCAATAATCTGCTGAGATTCTGAATACAGATCTTCAGGATGAATTCGATTGATGGCGCTATCTAACTTAGTGCTATCGGCGCTGACCACAATAAATTGCGCGTTGTCTCGTTGAGGTTCGAGTGCAATTGATGCTTCAATTCTTTCTAACCCTTGCATCGCTGTCGGGTAGTAAGTGAAGTCGTTAGTACTGTATTGACCAAGCAGTCGCCATTGTTTGTCAAAGACATAAATAGACGGTGCGAATAGCGCATCATTTTTAATGTATGAACGAATGAGTAAGGACAGCGATTCTGTCGTGTCACTGATTTGGTACGCGATGGTCGGAAAGCGTTGGCTATCCGCTTGTGTATTGTCATTTAACAATGAAGAGGAAAGGGTCGGTAAATGACCGTCCATAATCACTTGTTGGTGGAATGGAACAGACAATTGCGTCATTGGCAGCGCACTTAGCTGAGAGCAGCATGCACTCTCATTGAAATCAGTATTAAGTTCCTTTTCAGGTATTCCGCTGCATGCGCTAACTGTGAGTGCCGCGACAATGATCACCAATGATTTTAATTTCATCTGATTGCTACCTTAGTAAAGGGGAAAACATCGGCTTTCCCCGTTAAATTGCTATTCCAGTGTTGAGCGTCAATTCGTTGATTGAACAGACGCTCGGGTGTGGTGGTTTACCACCAAGTCTCTACGTTGAAACCAAAGGTAATCTCGTCAACAGTCTCGGCATTGATGCTTGTTGCCGTTCCATAAGTCTCGTTACCACGATCCCATTCGTTGTTGGATTCAGAGTACGTCGCAAAAATACGAATAGATGGACGAGCCCATACCCCTTTTCCAGCTTGGAACATTTGAGCCACGGTCACTTTATACATATCGTTGGTGCCCGAGCCGTTTTGAGCTTCTACCGTTTCGTAACCCACCTCTAATGATGTCGACATGTAATCTGTCCAAGCATATTGAGGACGAGCTCCGACACTGAACCACTTCTCACCATCGTTGTTATCTAGGTTGTTATCTTGATAAGCGATGGAGTACATGACTTGAACATCTTCACTGATATTTAAGTCACCATGGTTAAATAGACGCCAGCTGTAGCCATCATGTTCGACGCCAGTGCTGTACTTTTTGTCTGAACCACCTTCAGCACTCATTAACCCGCCAGCTAAGGCATCAGTACCGTATTGGAAGGCCAAGGTGTTTGAACCGTAGTTCCAAGCTTGACGGTAAAGAGCAGAGAGCATTGCGCCAGAAGTAGTAATGTCTTTATCGTCGTAGCTCGAGTTTTGCGTGGTCACGTAGTTCAAACCAAGAGTAAGATCCGCTGTGTCACTCAATTCAATACCGCTTAAGCGAGCATCAATATTGTGAAGACTACGCCCATCGTCACTTGACGAGTTTGGCGCCATCCAGGCCAAATGTGCATCCGCAAACCCTAGATCCCAATCTTCAATACCTAAACCCGTACTGGATGTATCCCAGTACTTAACATCAATCATGTGGACTTCATGGCGACGATAAAAACGCTCTCCGGCCCATACTTTCGCGTTAGGTTGTCCATCGATCAGGCCATGACCTGCTGACCAAAGCTGAATCGTACTGACATCCCCCCAGCTATCACCACTACCTAGATAAATCGTGGTATCAAAATAAGCGTCATTGTCACGCCATACATCGGCTTTCACACCCGCTTCCCACCAGTTCAGTTCATTACCTAAACGGTAGTTACCGTAACCTTGACCAGCTCGAATAACGTCGTTGCGTTCTCCTTTGCCATCGTTATGTTGGTCATTATCGGTGTAGATGTTGCCCCATTTCGCATAACCAAAATACGTTACGTTTTCCACTGCAGCGAAGCTGATTAATGGGGTGAGGGCCAGAGTGAATCCTAATGCTTTAACTAGCATTTTTTGTTTCATGAAGTGTCTCCATTATTTTTTATTTATGGATATTTTTATGTTTGAGTCCTAACTCGAGCGAGAGTGTAAATAAATAATGGAAACGTTTTCATGATGAGGTTGGCATTTTTACGCTATTGATGGGTTTGTGATTATTTTGTGTGATTTTGATCTGGTTATTGGGCTTGTGGTGGCAGTTTTATAGAGGTTTCTGTGGGTTTTTAATGGAATCGTTTTCTATTTCAGGGGGGGAGGGGGTTGAACGTGCGCTAAAGTTGAAGTTTCTCGTTGTGTTCGGACATAGGTAACAGTGATGTGAGGCTAGAGCTAGCAAGGGATTAGGGTGATTTTTGAGGGGAAAAGCAGCCCAGTCAATGATAACTGGGCATGTGAGACAAGGAAGTAAGTATCAAATTCAATGTCGAAGCTAGGCTACAGGCATTGCGTTCTATACCGTCAAGCTGGAATGTAAAAGTTAGGACCCAGGGAGACACTTCATAGTTGTACTCTAAAGGTTAAGAATACGAGTGTGGTGTGGTGAGTTCAAGAGGAAATGTGTGTGAGCCAATTTTCAAATTGCAGATCCATCATAATGCAATGAATTTTAAGGGTTTAATTGTTATTAAACTCCTGTTTATTTTAACGTTATAGCGCTTTATATAATGTGGAATATCCCTATTCTTTGGGATTAGGAGCATATGCGTTGAGATGGTGTTTGGCATAAATCTTTGAGTTAAGGGGCATTATTTGAATCTATTAATCTCAAAATATTTAATGGAAACGTTTTCATGATTTTGGGTTTGATCACAGAAACTCTCAGCTCAATAATTATGATACGGGGTAATTAAACGCGTTAAGGTTAAATAAAATGACGAATAAATCCCTAGTAGAAATTACGGGTAAAGACTCGCAACTGATCGTTGAACTTGGTGATTTCGCCGAAATTCTGCATTGGGGAGTTCCAGTTCGTGGCGATCTAGCGAACTTTCGTGTTTCTCTTCAAAGGCCAGTTCCTTACGGTCGCCTTGATAATGATGTCGCTATGTCGCTGAGCCCTGAACTCGGGCGCGGTGTTTTCAGCAGTCCGGCATTAGAAGGGCACCGAGACGGATTGGACTGGGCGCCTGTTTTCTCTATTACGGATGTTCAACAAACACCATCTAGCCTAATCATTGAGAGTGAAGATATACGTGCAGGCTTACGTTTAACAACCGAGTTATGCCTCGATAAACATGATGTTGTGAAATCTCGTCACACCTTAACCAACGTTAAAGCCGGCCTTTATCAGGTGAACCGTCTCGCCAATACTTTGCCATTACCAGCAAGAGCTAATGAGTTGATGACGTACTACGGCCGCTGGGTACATGAGTTCCAAACGGTGCGTCAACCCTTACAGCAAGGGGGCTATCAGCAAGAAAATCGTCGCGGAAGAACGTCTCATGAACATTATCCAGCGATGGTTGTCGGTACCGCTAACTTTAATGAAATGGCAGGTGATGTGTGGGGGATTCACTTCGCTTGGAGTGGTAACCACAGACTGCGCGCGGATGTAAAAGCAGACGGTCGTCGCTACGTGCAAGCGGAAGTTATTTATCTACCGGGTGAGATTACATTGGATGAAGGTGAAAGCTTAACGACACCTTGGTTATATGCCAGTTTCAGTTCGGAAGGCTTAAATGGAATGAGCCATCAGTTCCACTCCCATGTGCGTTGTTCCATCTTGCCGGAGTCTTTCGCACAAAAGCCTCGACCTATCCATCTTAATACTTGGGAAGGCATCTATTTTGACCATGATCCTGATTATATTATGTCGATGGCTAGCCAAGCCGCGGATATGGGAGTAGAGCGTTTTATCATTGACGATGGCTGGTTCAAAGGGCGCTGCGGAGACAAGGCTGCGCTAGGGGATTGGTTCTTAGATGAAGAAAAATACCCAAATGGTTTAGCTCCGATAGTTGAGCACGTTAATCAGTTGGGTATGGAGTTTGGATTGTGGTTCGAACCTGAGATGATCAATAAGGATTCTGACTTATACCGAGCCCATCCAGACTGGTTGCTTGCGGTTGACGGCTATGACCAACCAACGGGTCGTAATCAATATGTTATCGATCTTCAGAATCAACAAGCATTCGACTTTTTGTTTGAGCGTCTTGACCACTTCTTAAGTCAGTACAACATTGCTTACATTAAGTGGGATATGAACCGAGAAGTTGTACAACCTGCGCATCTAGGCAGGGCTGCGGCTCATCAACAAACCGCTCGTTATTATGAGTTGGTCGATAAAGTCCGAGAGAAGCACCCAATGGTTGATATTGAATCGTGTGCGGCTGGTGGTGGTCGTATCGATTTTGAGGTTCTTAAGCGTACGCAACGTTTTTGGGCGTCTGATAACAATGACGCGCTGGAAAGACAAACGATTCAGCGTGGGATGAGTTACTTCTTCCCCCCTGAGGTAATGGGAAGCCATATTGGTGCGAGCCACTGCCACAGCACTCGTCGTCGTCATAGTATTGAGTTTCGTGGTCTAACAGCACTGTTTGGTCATATGGGGATTGAATTAGATCCTGTGAAAGAAGTGCAAGAAGAGAAGCAGGGCTTTGAACACTACATCAAGCTACATAAGATGCTGCGCCCGTTACTGCATAGCGGGAGAACTTGGCGAGTTCCAACGGACGATAGTGCCCATCAAATCCATGCGGTCGTCTCCGAAGATGTGTCAGAAGCTGTGGTGATGATTGCACAGCTTGCGATGCCAACCAATTCATTGAGTGGTCATTTGCGTATACCTGGGCTAGATCCACAAAGTTTATACAAGGTATCTGTGATTGATAAACCGTCAAATTACGATGATATTGTGAATTATCAACCGCCATGGACAGAGTCTTGCTGTGAATTATCAGGTGCTTGGTGTGCCGAGGTGGGGCTGACGATGCCAATACTTGACGCAGAAACAGCGATGCTGATTAAGTTTGAACGTATCGAGTAAGTTTTAGCATAGGCTTTATATTTGATGAACCGCGTAGGTGAAATTACGCGGTTTTTTATTGCCTTTAATAAGCCGTCATGAACTATCAAATCAATTTGATGTGCCCGTATAGATTGGAGAACTGTAGGTATTCCCAGCGTGATACTGTACTTATGTAATCGTTCTCATGCGTTACTTCACACAATGAACTGTTTTGAGCACTTTAATTAGCGATATTCTCTATCAATTCGAGGGTTTTATTGTTCGATCTCTCACTTTGGACATTTGACTGAAAACGTTTCCATGGAGTGGTTGTTGATCACAGTATCTGTTCGTTGGAATGGTTACATTAGCATCGGACTTGATACTTGAGTGTTTTAAGAAGCGACCACAGAGTGGCTCTAAAACAGAACTTGAGTGGATAAATTATTATAAATAAAAGGTAAGCGTTTCAACGTCTGTTAGGAGATGAAGTTACGCGCCTGAAGGAAATACTATGTCTGATCAAATTACTCTACAAACCAAATTATCGTATGGACTTGGGGCTTTAGGTAAAGACTTTGCCTGTGCTCCAATCTACATCTTCTTAATGTTTTACTTCACCGATGTTGCTGGGCTGTCAGCGGCATTTGTGGGTACTATCTTTTTGGCCGCGCGCATTGTCGACGCGGTGACCGACCCAATGATGGGCGTTATCGTTGATAACACACGCTCTAAGTTTGGTAAATTCCGTCCTTGGATAGTGATTGGAACCATGTTAAATGCTGTAGTGCTTGTTGGTCTTTTTAGTACGCATATGTTTGAAGGCACTACGTTATACATTTATGCAGCGGCTGCTTATATTCTGTGGGGCCTTACGTACACTATTATGGACATTCCATATTGGTCTTTGATTCCTGCACTATCGAGCTCTCGTCAAGAACGTGAAAAGCTGGTTGTTTGGCCACGATTATTTGCTAGCTTGGCGTGGTTTATTACGGGTACTTACGGGCTACATATTGTCGGTAAACTGGGTGACGGCGACCAAGGACAAGGTTTCTTCAACGTTGCTATGTTGATTGCTGTGCTGTTCGTGATGAGTGCATTCTTGATTGCTCGCAACGTAAAAGAAAAATCGGCACCAGCAAATGCGAAACCAGCTGAGCGTTTCAGCTTTAAAGATGTAATGGTTATCATTGGTAAGAATGACCAACTAAAAGCACTTATTGGTACCGTATTGTCGTTCCAAATAGCAAACTTGTTGGTGGGTGGTTTTGCGATTTACTACTTCTCTTACGCTTTAGGCAACGCTGACTTGTTCCCCGTTTATATGATGGTGGCAGGTATCGCTGAAGTTGCAGGCGTATTCTTGTTCCCTCGTATTGCATCAGTGTTACCACGCAAACACCTATGGGTTATCGCTTGTGGCTTCCCAGTGCTGTCTTGTACCACTCTACTTATCATGGGCTTTATCGCTCCAGGTAACGCGATTCTAATCGGTATCGCAGGTGCTGCTATCAAGTTTGGTGTGGGTATCGCTAACGCACTGCAAACTGTAATGCTTGCCGATGTTGTTGATTACGGTGAACACAAAACGGGTCGTCGCAGTGAGAGTGTTATCTTCTCTGTTCAAACGATGCTTGTTAAGTTTGCAGGCGCGGCTGGTGGTTTTATTGTTGGTATGGGCTTGTCTGTGGTGGGTTATGTACCAAACGTGGAACAGTCTGACAGCACTATCATGGGACTGCAGTTTATGATGGTAGGTTTACCAGCGATTCTAATGACGGTAAGTGCTCTTGTTTATAAGCGCTACTACCACCTGCATGAAGGATTTGATCAAGACCAAGCCGGTAAAGAGACTCAGACAAATGTTGTTACAGCAGAAGCATAACCGCTAAACGACGTCTAATCTAGAATAAAGCTCAGTTTAGTCACTAAGCCCAAACGCCTCCTTGTGAGGCGTTTTTTTATGGATGTGAGTTAATCAAAGCTGTGCCTGTAGGGCTTTTGTTTCGACTAAAACGCAAAAAGCCGCATCGAATGATGCGGCTTCTTTAAATTTGGCTCCCCTTGCAAGACTTGAACTTGCGACATACGGATTAACAGTCCGCCGTTCTACCAACTGAACTAAAGGGGAATTGCTTGTTAGCGACGCGAATTCTAATAATTGTCCGGATTTCTGTCAATAAAAAATATCAGAAAAAAGTAAGATAAAAAACTTTACTTTCTTGAACGCCTTATAGGATTTAGCTTTGCTTTAGTTATCCACCAAAATTGTGGATAAGTGTGTGTGTGAAACTTTAACAACAATAATCGGGATAAATCGAAAAATGTAAAAACCTTATCTAACGTAATGTATTTAAAAGATTTATAGCAAAATGTCGCAATTGTATAACTTTTGTAGATTATAAAATGAACAGTAAAACAAGCGGTATTTTTAGGTTTTTTGGGGAAAAGTAGTGGATTAAAATTCGAGTAATTTAGCTGGGGAAACTTTGCAGGGCACGAATAATACCAAGTTCTAAAAATAAAAGCTATAACTGATCTCTGATCTTAAGATGCATTTCTCTAGATAATTGTTGCAACGACACTCCTCCTAGAGTGACAATGACCTGATTAAAAAAACAGTATGGAAATGGCGACCTATGAGTAAACTCTTTGACTTGGTATCGGACTACAGCCCGTCCGGTGATCAGCCGACAGCGATAACCAAATTATTAGACGGATTAGATTCTGGTTTGGCACATCAAACTCTACTAGGGGTAACGGGCTCAGGTAAAACCTTTACCCTTGCCAACGTCATTTCCCAATCTCAAAGACCTGCGATTCTGTTAGCGCCTAACAAGACATTGGCGGCTCAACTTTACGGTGAGATGAAATCTTTCTTTCCAAACAATGCCGTTGAGTATTTCGTTTCTTACTACGATTACTACCAACCTGAAGCCTACGTTCCAACCACGGACACGTTCATCGAGAAAGATGCGTCTGTGAACGCTCATATCGAACAAATGAGGCTTTCGGCAACCAAAGCCTTATTAGAACGAAAAGACGCCATCATTGTGGCTTCTGTGTCGGCTATCTACGGTCTGGGTGATCCTAAGTCTTATTTGAAGATGATGCTTCATTTGAGTCGTGGCGAGGTGATGGATCAGCGAGACATCCTGCGTCGATTGGCTGAGCTGCAATATTCAAGAAACGATGTCGCCTTTGAACGTGGTCAGTTCCGTGTTCGTGGTGAGGTGATTGATATCTTTCCGGCTGAATCTGACCAAGATGCGGTTCGAATTGAGATGTTCGATGACGAAGTGGACTGCATTAGTATTTTTGATCCTCTGACTGGTGCGGTGAAACAAAGAGACTTGCCGCGCTTTACGGTTTATCCAAAAACTCACTATGTAACGCCAAGAGAAAAAATCCTTGAGGCGATTGAGAACATCAAGGACGAACTGCGCGATCGTGCTCAATACTTAAAAGACAACAATAAGCTTTTGGAAGAGCAGCGTATCTCTCAAAGAACTCAGTTTGATATTGAGATGATGACTGAGCTTGGCTTCTGTTCCGGTATCGAAAACTATTCACGATACTTGAGCGGCCGTGCGGAAGGGGAAGCGCCGCCAACGTTATTTGACTACCTGCCTGATGATGGTTTGCTGATCATAGATGAGTCACACGTGACGGTGCCGCAAATTGGTGCGATGTATAAAGGTGACCGTTCTCGTAAAGAAACCTTGGTCGAGTTTGGTTTTAGACTGCCTTCTGCATTGGATAACCGTCCAATGAAGTTTGAAGAATTTGAGTCTATAGCCCCACAAACGATTTTTGTGTCGGCAACACCAGGTAATTACGAGATTGAAAAATCAGATGGCGAGATTGCTGATCAAGTGGTACGTCCTACTGGTCTGTTAGACCCAATCATCGAAGTAAGACCTGTCGCGACGCAGGTGGATGACTTGCTGTCTGAAATCAGAATCCGTTCAGTGAAAGAAGAGCGTGTTTTGGTTACCACGTTGACCAAGAGAATGGCAGAAGACTTAACCGAATACCTAAGTGAGCACGGCGTTAAAGTGCGTTACTTGCACTCGGATATCGATACCGTTGAGCGTGTAGAGATCATCCGAGACCTACGTTTGGGCGAGTTCGATGTGTTAGTGGGCATTAACTTACTTCGTGAAGGTTTGGATATGCCTGAAGTGTCGCTGGTGGCGATTCTTGATGCAGATAAAGAGGGCTTCTTGCGTTCTGAGCGTTCTCTGATTCAAACCATTGGTCGTGCTGCGCGTAACTTGGAAGGTAGAGCGATCCTTTATGGTGATTCGATTACTAAGTCGATGAGAAAAGCGATTGATGAAACCGATCGTCGTCGCGAGAAACAGCAAGCCTACAACGAAGAGCAAGGTATCACGCCGCAAGCGTTGAAACGCAATATTAAAGACATTATGGAACTGGGTGATCTAACCAAGTCGAAGCAGCAGCGCCAATCGAAGCAAGTTCCTTTATCTAAGGTGGCTGAGCCTTCTGAAAGTTATGCCGTACTTACGCCGCAACAGCTTGATAAAGAGATCAGTAAGCTAGAATCTGCGATGTATCAGCATGCTCAGAATCTGGAATTTGAATTGGCCGCACAGAAGCGTGATGAAATTGATCAGTTAAGAAAGCAGTTTATTACCAACAGCTAATCTCACTTTTCGCTCGAGAATTGATCCCCCTCAACACAAGAATTGAGAGTGTTTCAGACAAAAAAACAGCCAGTAGTAAATGTTCTACTGGCTTACGTTTGTGAACAATCGGTCCACTAACAACGTCAGTTGGCTAGGTGACCCGAAGGTCATTTATACCGTTGCATCGTTCGTGCCAGATAGATAAAACATTGATTGTTTGAAGCAAGTAAAAAAACACACTACAAATACTGTGGCTAATTTGCATAATGCAAAGCGGAATGCGACTATAATAAGAAATGCAAATTATAAATGGCTAGGATATGCAATCAAAAACGCTAGATAACAAATCGAAGTATTTGTTGATGGTAGAGGATACCGCTTCGGTAGCAGCTTTATATCGCTCGTATCTTACACCGCTCGAAATTGATATCAACATTGTCGGCACTGGCCGCGATGCAATCGAGAGTTTGAATCATCGAATCCCAGACCTTATTTTATTAGATCTACGTCTGCCTGATATGACGGGTATGGACGTACTATTTGCTGTAAAACAAAAATACCCTGAAGTTCCAGTTATCTTCATGACGGCTCACGGCTCTATCGATACCGCTGTAGAAGCGATGCGTCATGGCTCTCAAGATTTCCTTATCAAACCGTGTGAAGCCGACCGACTCCGTATTACGGTGAATAATGCGATCCGCAAAGCCACCAAACTTAAAAATAGCTCGGAACACCCGGGAAACCAGAACTACCAAGGTTTTATCGGCAGCAGCCAAACCATGCAGCAGGTTTACCGAACTATCGATTCTGCTGCATCGAGTAAGGCGAGCATTTTCATTACTGGTGAAAGTGGTACCGGTAAAGAGGTATGTGCAGAAGCCATTCATGCGGCGAGTAAGCGTGGCGATAAGCCGTTCATCGCGATTAACTGTGCCGCTATCCCTAAAGACCTGATTGAAAGTGAGCTGTTTGGCCATGTTAAAGGTGCCTTTACCGGTGCTGCGACCGATCGCCAAGGTGCTGCTGAGCTTGCTGATGGTGGAACACTGTTCCTTGATGAACTGTGCGAAATGGACTTAGAGCTGCAAACCAAGCTGCTGCGCTTTATCCAAACCGGTACTTTCCAAAAAGTCGGCTCTTCGAAGATGAAGAGTGTCGACGTTCGTTTTGTGTGTGCGACCAACCGTGACCCTTGGAAAGAAGTACAAGAAGGTCGCTTTAGAGAAGATTTATACTATCGTTTATACGTGATTCCATTGCACTTGCCGCCATTGCGTGAGCGTGGTGAAGATGTCATCGAGATCGCGTATTCTCTGCTAGGCTATATGTCGGTCGAGGAGGGGAAGGCGTTTGTACGTTTTGCTCAGGAAGTACTTGATCGCTTTAATCAATATGAGTGGCCGGGTAACGTTCGTCAGCTACAAAACGTGTTGCGGAACGTGGTGGTTTTGAATAACGGCAAAGAGATTACTCTCAACATGCTTCCACCACCGTTGAACCAACCGATTGAAAACAGTCTGCGATTGAAAGAGAAGCAGAATGAAGACATCACGGTAAAAGATATTTTCCCATTGTGGATCACTGAGAAAACGGCTATCGAGCAGGCCATTAAAGCGTGTGATGGCAACATCCCTCGTGCGGCAGGTTTCTTAGATGTCAGTCCATCGACGATATACCGTAAGTTGCAAACGTGGAATGCGAAGCAGTAATCAACAAACAATAAGAAAATAATAATGACGAAAGTATTAAATCAGCAAAAAGTTGATGAGCTTGCCGGCGAAATAGGCCAAGAGAATGTCCCGGTTTTACTGGAAATCTTTTTAGGTGAGTTGAAAGGCTACTACGAACACCTAGAGATAAATAAAGAGTCGGATACCTCTAAGTACTTGGCTGATATCAGTCATGCGCTTAAGAGCAGCGCAGCAAGCTTTGGTGCGGATTCTTTGTGTAGTTTTGCGATTAGCTTAGACGCAAAAGTGAAGCAAGCGTTGCCTGTAACCGAGATTGATTTTCAAGATATGCAAGACCTCCTGTTATCGACGTACACTGAATATCAGCAGTTGATGACGGACCTTTAAAACAGCGAGTTATTACTGAGATTAAAAAAGGAGCAGCATGCTCCTTTTTTGTTGTTTGTCGCTTGAACCTATGGCTACGCCAACTGGGCTTCAATGGCTTGTTGAAGCTTCACACGGTCGTGTCGCCAATCTCGGTTTGCCGATGCAAGATCTGTGGTCACACAATTCCATTGCACTTCTAGTTCCGGGTGAGGTTCATTGCCTAACACGATGTCTATTTTCCTTGCCTTACAGGTACGTTCACACCACTCCAATTGCTCTTGAAGCGTCATTTTCCCTGCGGGACCGTGCTCTGGTGAAAGGTTTTCAACGAAGATAACTTTTGCCTTGGTGTTCTCAGAGATTGCTTTGCCAATCTCTGGAAGGAGAAGAGGGGGCATCACACTAGTTAAAAAGCTTCCAGGGCCAAGGACAATGCAGTCTGCTTGCTCAACGGCAGCAACGGCTTCTTTGGTTGCTGGCACTTCTGGAGACAAGTCCATCATGCGCAGCTTTTCCGTCATGTCATCAACGTTGGTTTCGCCGGTAACCCAGCGGCCGTCCATTGATAGAGCCGTGAGGTCTGAAGGATGCTCAGTCATCGGCACGATATTGACATCGACCTTGAGCATATTTCGAATCAGGTTAATTGCTTCCAATGGGCGAACGGAAAGGTTGTCTAACGCCGTCAGCATTAGGTTACCCAAGTTATGACCGTCTAGCTCACCTTGACCACGAAAGCGGTATTCGAACATCATCGAACTGATTGAAGGCTCTGTGATTAATTGGTTGATACAGTTGCGTGTATCTCCCCATGCGATGCCACCTTGGCAATCTCTAATACGTCCGGTGGAACCGCCGTTATCTGTCGTTGCAACAATGCCAGTTGCGTTGTTACCAAAGTCTTTTAATGCAGCTAACATGCGACCTAAGCCATGGCCACCGCCGATTGCTACGACTTTCTTTGAAGAGTAAATATTCATTTATTGTTCTTGTTAGGTTATTACCAACTATAATTTAGGTTAAATGCTTCTCGCTATATACTCAACAAGAGTTATTTTGAGCGTTTGATACGTTTTTTTTGCCGATGTGACCCGTTTTTTACCATCAGAGCTAGATTCACGTACAAATATTAAGTATTTTATTACTCAGCTACTGCGCGTGTGAATATAACGCTCAGTTGCCATAACTCCGAGCTCTCGCATGCTAAGTCGCACAGTGGTATTTGCTGTACCGATACGCATCAAGAGCCAGTGACATGTTGTCACAAGGGCTTAATTGGAAATGATTATGCCTCCCGTGTTTGGAAAGGTGTTCCGTGGCGCAACAATTCGAAGATAGATTCCATCGCAAGTTTTATTACTTGCGCTTGTCGGTTACAGACGTCTGTAACTTTAAATGTACTTACTGCTTGCCAGATGGTTACAAACCGTCAGGGCAAAAAAACTCGTCTTTTTTAAGTGTTCCCGAGATCAAACGCGTTGTTAAAGCGTTTGCAGATTGTGGTACCTCAAAGATCCGCATTACAGGCGGAGAGCCGAGTCTGCGTAAAGACTTTCCTGAAATCATACATACCGTTGCTTCTACTCCAGGCATCGAAAAAGTAGCCACCACAACGAATGGCTACCGCATGGAGAAACAAGTAGGGCAATGGCGTGATGCTGGTTTAACCCATATAAACGTGAGCGTGGATAGTTTAGATTCGCGCATGTTCCATCAGATCACTGGTGAGAATAAGTTTACTGAGGTTATGCGAGGCATTGATAAAGCGTTTGAGGTTGGCTTTGAACAAGTCAAAGTCAACGTCGTATTAATGAAAGACCTCAATAGTCAGGAATTACCAGCCTTCCTTAATTGGATCAAAGACAAACCTATTCAATTACGTTTTATCGAGCTGATGAAAACCGGCGAGATGGACGAGTTGTTCGATAAACATCATGTGTCTGGCGTTGCGATTCGCAACCAGCTTATTGCTAATGGTTGGCTGTTAAAAGTCAAAGCCGTTAACGATGGCCCGGCGCAAGTGTTTGTCCACCCAGACTACAAGGGTGAAATCGGTTTGATCATGCCTTACGAGAAAGACTTTTGTGAGAGTTGTAACCGACTGCGCGTTTCTGCGACCGGTAAACTTCACTTATGTCTGTTTGGCGACCATGGTGTTGAACTGAGAGATCTGATTCAAGAAGATCAACAAGAGCAAGAACTCATTGATCGAATTCAGGCTCAGCTTCAAACCAAGTCCGTTAGCCACTTCTTACACGATGGCAACAGCGGCATGACTCCAAACTTGGCGTCAATCGGCGGTTAACCCGCTACACACTCTAAAGCATTTTATCGCTCAGCTTCTTCAGGCTGGGCGAATCAGTCTAATGAAAAATTTATATAGGTGAACAAATGGGTCACGCAGAAAGCAAATTCCAAGCAGCAAACATCGCAGTACTAACGGTTTCAGATACTCGTACAGAAGAAAACGACACTTCAGGCGGTTACCTAGCAGAGCATGCTAAAGAAGCGGGTCACAACGTGGTTGATAAGCAAATCGTTATTGATGACATGTACAAGATCCGTGCGATCGTATCTAAATGGATCGCTGATGAAAGCGTACAAGCTATCATGATCACGGGTGGTACTGGTTTCACTTCTCGCGACAGCACGCCTGAAGCGCTTAAGCCACTGTTCGACAAAGAAGTAGAAGGCTTTGGTGAGCTATTCCGTCAAGTATCTTACGAAGAGATCGGTACTTCGACAATTCAATCTCGTGCGATCGCGGGTTTTGCTAACCACACGGTTATCTTTGCGATGCCAGGTTCTACAGGCGCTTGCCGCACCGGTTGGACTAAGATCATCAAGCAACAGCTGGATGCTAGCCACCGTCCTTGTAACTTCATGCCACACCTTTCTGTATAAGGCGGTTTGAGTATGAGCCAATTTACACACATTAACGCGTCTGGCGAAGCAAACATGGTCGATGTATCGGCTAAAGCGGAAACAGTACGTGAAGCGAGAGCGGAAGCCTTCGTTCAAATGTCGGCAGAAACGCTAGAGCTGATTGTCTCTGGTAGCCACCATAAAGGTGATGTTTTCGCAACGGCACGTATTGCGGGTATTCAAGCGGCGAAGAAGACGTGGGATCTGATTCCTCTGTGTCACCCTCTGCTATTAACTAAAGTAGAAGTGCAGCTTGAAGCTATCGAGTCTGAAAACAAGGTTCGCATCGAATCTGTTTGTAAGCTTGCGGGTAAGACGGGCGTAGAGATGGAAGCGCTAACGGCTGCTTCTGTGGCTGCGTTAACGATTTACGATATGTGTAAAGCTGTTCAGAAAGACATTGTTATCGAAAACGTGCGCCTGTTAGAGAAGACGGGTGGTAAATCTGGTCACTTCAAGGTGGAATCATGATTACAGTACTTTTCTTTGCTCAAACTCGTGAACTTGTTGGTGTGGACAGCGTTGAAGTTGATGCACAGTTCAAAACGATTGAAGCGATTCGCAGCCACCTTGTAGAACAAGAAGGCAAATGGGATATCGCTTTGGAAGAGGGCAAGCTTCTGGCTGCACTTAACCAATCTATCGTGCCTTTGACAGCTGAAGTGAAAGACGGCGACGAAGTGGCTTTCTTCCCACCAGTGACTGGAGGCTAAGCATGGATCCAAGAGTATTAGTGACAGCTGAGGACTTCTCGGTAGGCGACGAATACGACTACTTGGCTCAAGGTACAGCTGCCGGAGCGATTGTGACGTTCGTTGGTAAAGTTCGCGACATGAACCTTGGCGACAATGTGATTGGTTTGTCTCTGGAGCACTATCCGGGTATGACAGAAAAATCACTGAGCGAGATCTGTGACCAAGCTGAGGCTCGCTGGCCTATTCAGAAGATGCGTGTTATCCACCGTGTAGGTGACTTAGATATCGGCGACCAGATTGTTTACGTTGGTGTATCCAGTGCACACCGTGGTGCTGCATTTGAAGCCTGTGAATTCGTTATGGACTTCCTGAAAACCAAGGCTCCCTTTTGGAAAAAGGAACGCACGACCGAAACGACGCGTTGGGTTGATTCTCGTGATTCAGACACGAAAGCAGCGGAACGCTGGGAGAAGTAATTTCTCTTAAAGTGATGTTGCTTCAGCATTTACTCATTTGTATATGAGACAGTCAAAAACCGACCACTTAGGTCGGTTTTTTTGTACCTGCTATAAATCTATTTATAGATAATCATTGATTTGATAAATGATAATTCATTGTGGTTGCATATAAATTCAGCGCGTAATTTTGTCTTAATTGGTGCATTGGATAACCCGGTTTGGTGCAGAGCATTATGCTGTCTTGTATAAAGTGATTATCCTCACAAATAGTGTAGACGGTTTAGGTGATATGTGATGTGCAATTAGATTTCATGTGGCATTAATGTTAATTTACGCTCAGTGTTCTAGCATAAGATGCTAAAAAAAAGCATCAACACAGACACATCAACACTAAAGGCTGTTTTTTAATTAATCCCTCTATGCAAGTCACTACTGATTTGGGATTTTTTAGATATTTACACTGATACCTTAAGTATTTCGGAGAATTATCCGATTTTTTGCGACTTGTTTGTGGCAAATTACTTCAATGGTTGATAGTGTGTGCCTCAATCTTTGTAAGGTTTTAGATTTTTATGCTTAAATTTTGAGCTAAATAAATCTAAATCACTGCCGTTCAGTGAACCAAGCAAAGAAGTCATGGATGCAATACATAAAACTTGGAGTTTATTAAATGTACAAGAATAAAATCACTCAGGCCCTTCTTCTAGGTGCTGGTTTGGCAGTGGCTGCCTCTTCTACTCTTTCTATCGCTGCTGAAGTTCCAGCAGGCACAGAACTGGCAAAAGTTCAGGAACTTGTTCGCGGTAATGGTACTGAAGTAGCAACACTCGACCCTCACAAATCTCAAGGTGTACCAGAATCTCACGTAATTCGTGACCTTCTAGAAGGTTTAGTGAACCAAGATGGCGACGGCAATACTATCCCAGGAGTAGCTGAAAGCTGGGAAACGACAGACAACAAAACATTCACTTTCCACCTACGTAAAGACGCAAAATGGTCTAACGGCGATCCTGTAACGGCAAATGACTTCGTTTACAGCTTCCAACGTGCGGTTGATCCTTTAACTGCTTCTCCATACGCTTGGTACATGGAATATACCAAGATGGCGAATGCGAAAGACATCGTTGCGGGTAAGAAAGACAAGAGTGAACTAGGCGTTAAAGCTTTAGATGACTACACGTTAGAAGTGACTTTAGATACAGCTGTCCCATATTTCGTAATGATGATGGGTCACACAACAGTGAAGCCAGTACATAAAGCAACTGTTGAAAAATTCGGTGACCAGTGGACTAAGCCTGAAAACTTTGTTGGTAATGGTGCATTTGTTCCAAATCAATGGGTAGTTAACGAGCGTCTTGAACTAGTACGCAACGAAAATTATTGGGATAACGAACATACAGTTCTTAACAAAGTAACATTCTTACCAATCGAAAACCAAGTAGCGGAAATGAACCGCTTCCTCTCTGGCGAACTAGATTTCACATACGAAGTTCCTAACGAGCACTTCCGTCGCTTACAGAAAGAATACCCAGAAGATGTAAACATTAAGGGTAACCTGTGTACTTATTACTACCAATTTAATGCACAGAAAGCACCTTTCGACGACGTACGTGTTCGTAAAGCAATGTCTTATGCGATGGATCGTGACATCGTGACGAAAGCGATTCTTGGTCAAGGTCAAAAACCAGCTTACTTCTTGACTCCTGAAATTACTGCTGGTTTTGACCCGGTAACTCCAGAGTATGGTCAACTTTCTCAAAAAGAGCGTATTGCTGAAGCGAAGCGTCTTCTTGAAGAAGCGGGCTACACGAAGAGCAACCCACTTGAATTTAACCTGCTTTACAACACGTCTGAAAACCACAAGAAGCTTGCTGTAGCAATCGCATCAATGTGGAAGAAAGAGCTTGGTATTAACGCGAAACTCGAAAACCAAGAGTGGAAATCATATCTAGACAGTAAAGATACTGGTAACTTTGACGTTGCTCGTGCAGGTTGGTGTGGTGACTACAATGAAGCATCTTCATTCCTAACATTGATGGTTAGTCAAAATACAACTGCTGGTCAGCACTATAAGAGCGCAGACTATGACAAGATTATCGATAAAGCACTAAGCTCTACTTCAGAAGAAGAGCGTACTAAGCTATACATCGAAGCAGAAAAATTGCTAGCTAAAGACATGCCAATTGCTCCAGTCTACCAGTACGTTACAACACGTCTTGTATCACCTCTGCTAGGTGGTTACCCAGAAGGTAACGCCGAAGATAAGATCTATTCAAAAGATCTTTATATCAAAGCAAAATAACCTCCTATAAAAATAAAATATAACTAACTTAGACCTGTGTGCGAGAAATCGCACGCAGTGTCAATTTAATTTTTAATTGTCACAGACTGAAAAGAGTGAGTTTATGCTTAAATTCATTATGAAAAGGATATTCGAAGCGATTCCAACCATGTTGGTGTTGATCACTATATCTTTCTTTCTCATGCGTTTTGCACCGGGTAACCCGTTTTCGAGCGAACGCCCATTACCGCCAGAAGTTATGGCTAACATCGAAGCTAAATACGGCTTAGATAAACCTGTATTTGAACAGTACACCACGTACTTGACTAACATCGTTCAAGGTGACTTTGGTCCATCATTCAAATATCAAGATTACACCGTAAATGAGCTGATCGCAGTCGCACTTCCAGTATCTGCGAAGGTAGGTTTTATTGCCTTTATCTTTACCCTGATTATGGGAGTATCGGTCGGAACGATTGCCGCCTTGAAGCACAACACCTGGATTGACTACACCATAATGTCGACCGCTATGCTCGGGGTAGTAATGCCATCCTTCGTGTTGGCTCCAGCGCTTATTTACCTGTTCTCTCTGCACTGGAACATATTCCCAGCAGGTGGTTGGCACGGCGGTACTTATATGTACATCGTCCTGCCAGTTATCGCGATGTCTCTTCTTTACGTAGCCACATTTGCTCGTATTACTCGCGGTAGCATGATTGAAACGCTAAACAGTAACTTTATCCGAACTGCTCGTGCAAAAGGCCTAAGTTACCGTTACATCGTTCTAAAACATGCACTGAAGCCAGCACTGCTGCCTGTCGTTTCTTATATGGGACCTGCGTTTGTAGGTATCATTACAGGTTCTGTTGTTGTTGAAACCATCTTCGGCCTACCAGGTATCGGCAAGCTGTTTGTTAACGCCGCGTTTAACCGTGACTACTCGCTAGTAATGGGTGTAACCATCTTGATTGGTTTCCTATTCATCTTGTTCAACGCAATCGTTGATATTTTGCTAGCGCTAATTGACCCGAAAATTCGCTACTAACAGGGACGCATGGTTATGTTGAAGAAAAAAGAAAATTTAGAAGCGATCGAAAAGTTCTCTGAGAGCTTAGAGATTGAAGGTCGCAGTTTGTGGCAGGATGCCCGCATTCGTTTTATGCGAAACAAAGCGGCAATGGTAAGCCTGTTTATTCTTACGCTTATGGTACTGGCGGTTATCTTCTTACCGATGCTTGCTCAGTACACTTATGATGATACTGACTGGTACGCAATGCATGCAGCGCCAAGCGCGGACCACTGGTTTGGTACTGATAGCTTAGGCCGTGATTTGTACGTTCGTACTCTTATCGGTGGTCGTATCTCATTGATGGTTGGTGTGATGGGCGCATTCGTAGCGGTACTGATTGGTACGCTTTACGGTGCAGCTTCAGGTTTCATCGGCGGTCGTACTGACCGAGTGATGATGCGTATCCTAGAGATCTTGTACGCAGTGCCATTCATGTTCCTAGTAATCGTACTGGTAACGTTCTTTGGTCGTAACATCGTCCTAATCTTCGTTGCTATTGGTGCGATTGCTTGGCTAGATATGGCGCGTATTGTACGTGGTCAAACGTTGAGCCTACGTAGTAAAGAGTTCATTGAAGCTGCACACGTATGTGGTGTAAGCAAATGGAAGATCATTACACGTCACATCGTACCGAACGTACTGGGTATCGTAGCGGTTTACTCTACGTTGCTTATTCCAAGCATGATCCTTACAGAATCATTCTTATCTTTCCTTGGTCTTGGTGTTCAAGAGCCTATGACAAGCTGGGGCGCATTGCTTCAAGAAGGTTCGCAAACAATGGAAGTTGCAATCTGGCAATTGACATTCCCTGCGGCATTCATGGTAGTTACGCTGTTCTGCTTTAACTACGTAGGTGATGGTCTGCGCGACGCGCTTGATCCAAAAGACAGATAACGAAATAGCAATTAAAAGCTATAAAAGATTAAGGAAGCAATAATGAGCTTATTAGATGTCAAAGATCTGCGCGTCGAATTTACCACGCAAGATGGTATCGTAACCGCAGTAAACGACTTGAACTTCTCACTTAACCAAGGCGAAACGCTGGGTATTGTTGGTGAGTCGGGTTCAGGTAAATCACAAACGGTATTTGCACTGATGGGGCTGCTGGCTAAAAACGGCATCATCTCAGGCAGTGCAAAGTTTGAAGGCAATGAAATCCTCAACCTGCCTGAAAAAGCGCTGAACAAGGTTCGTGCTGAACAGATCGCAATGATCTTCCAAGATCCAATGACGTCACTGAACCCTTACATGAAAGTAAGTGATCAGTTGATGGAAGTACTTATGCTGCACAAAGGCATGGGTAAAGCAGAGGCGTTTGAAGAATCAGTACGCATGCTTGAAGCGGTTAAAATCCCTGAAGCACGTAAGCGTATCACCATGTACCCACACGAATTTTCTGGCGGTATGCGTCAGCGTGTGATGATCGCAATGGCACTGCTGTGTCGTCCTAAATTACTTATCGCTGATGAACCAACAACGGCACTGGATGTAACCATTCAAGCGCAAATCATGGAATTGCTGAACGAACTTAAAGATGAGTTCAATACGGCAATCATCATGATCACCCATGACTTGGGTGTTGTTGCTGGCTCATGTGACAAAGTACTTGTGATGTACGCGGGTCGTACAATGGAGTACGGCACGGTTGATGAAATCTTCTACGAGCCAAGCCACCCATATGCGGAAGGCCTGCTTAAAGCGATTCCTCGTTTGGATACCGAAGGTGAAATTCTACCGACGATTCCAGGTAACCCACCTAACTTACTTCGCCTACCAACAGGTTGTCCTTACCAAGACCGTTGTCACCGTGTAATGGACCGTTGTAAGCAAGAAGCACCGATTTTGCAGCCATTTGCTAAAGACCGTCAGCGTGCTTGTTTTTCAGACTGGGAGACTTGGACAAAATGAGTAAAGAATTACTATTAGATATTAAAGACCTGAAAGTTCACTTTAGCATTGCAGCTAAGTCTGCTTGGCCTTGGGCAAAACCATCAAACCTTAAAGCGGTTGATGGGGTTGATGTTCACCTTTACGAAGGCGAAACACTAGGCGTAGTGGGTGAGTCTGGTTGTGGTAAATCAACTTTTGCCCGTGCGATTATCGGCTTGGTTGAAGCGACTGAAGGTCAAGTTATGTGGTTAGGTCAAGACCTAACTAAGATGCAGGAAGTGAAGCGTCGTGAGACTCGTAAAGAGATTCAGATGATCTTCCAAGACCCGCTAGCGTCGCTTAACCCACGTATGTCAGTAGGCGATATCATTGCTGAGCCTCTAGAGACTTTCTTCCCTGAACTTTCTAAACAAGAAGTGAAGGACAGAGTTAAAGAGATGATGGCAAAGGTTGGTCTACTACCAAACGTAATCAACCGTTACCCACATGAATTCTCTGGTGGTCAGTGTCAGCGTATTGGTATTGCACGTGCACTTATCTTGAAACCTAAGATGATCATTTGTGACGAACCTGTTTCGGCACTTGACGTATCTATCCAAGCTCAAGTTGTTAACCTTTTGAAAGAACTGCAAAAAGAGCTAGGTCTTTCGCTGGTATTTATCGCGCACGATTTGTCGGTTGTTAAACACATCTCTGATCGCGTATTGGTGATGTACCTAGGTAATGCGGTAGAACTTGGCGAATCAGATGCATTGTTCTCTGATCCTAAGCACCCATACACCAAAGCGTTGATGTCTGCAGTTCCAATTCCAGACCCACGCTTAGAGCGCAGCAAAACCATTCAGATGTTGGAAGGTGATCTCCCATCGCCAATCAATCCGCCATCAGGTTGTGTGTTCCGTACTCGTTGTCCACAAGCGACAGAAGCGTGTGCGCAAACTAAGCCAACGATTCAAGGCGATGATGTGCACGCAGTATCTTGCTTGCACGTACAAGTCTAGGGCCAATTTAAAACGGTTCAGCCTGTGACAGGCTTAAGCGCGACTAGTTTTTAGAGTCGCGCTTTTTTTGTACTGCAGACCTAGTTCCTATATTTTGCTCAACAGCTTCATCAAATAATTCGAACAACTAAGCCAACTTCTTCTAGTTTTGAAAAAGTTGGCTTTTTTTATACTAGAGAAAAGTTAGCATCACAGAGGTTTGGATATGGGCAAATTAGTTGAAGGTGTTTGGCACGATGTGTGGTACGACACCAAAGAAAGCGGTGGTAAGTTTGTTCGTGAAGATGCGGGCTTTCGTCACTGGATAGAGAACAAACCGGGCGCGCAGTTTGAGCCGGAAAGCGGCCGTTATCACTTATACGTATCGTTAGCTTGCCCTTGGGCGCACCGAACCCTTATCTTCCGCGAGCTGAAAGACCTAACCGATCACATTGACGTGACGGTTGTTTGCCCAGACATGATGAGTGAAGGTTGGCAAATGGGGTTACCTGAACCTCTATTTGGCCATACCCGCATGCACCAAATCTACACCCAAGGCAAACCGGACTATTCAGGTCGAGTCACGGTTCCTGTTTTATGGGATAAGAAAACCAACACCATTGTGAGTAACGAGTCGTCTGAAATCATTCGCATGTTTAACTCAGAGTTTAATGAGCTAACGGGTAACACCGATGATTACTACCCGTGGGAGTTGTCCAAGAAGATTGATGAGTGGAATGATTATATCTACCCAAACATCAACAACGGCGTATACCGAACCGGCTTTGCGACAACACAAGAAGCCTACGAAGAAGCGTATGACGCCTTGTTTGAAGCCTTAGACAAAGTAGACGCTCACCTTAGCGAACATCGCTATTTAGCGGGTAACGAGATTACAGAAGCGGATTGGCGCTTGTTCACTACTCTGGTTCGATTTGACGCGGTTTATGTTGGGCACTTTAAGTGTAATAAGCAGCGAATTGCTGACTACCCACATATTCAAGGTTACTTAAAAGAGTTGTACCAAATAAAGGGTATTAAAGAGACGACCGATTTCTATCATATCAAGCGTCACTACTACTACAGCCACACTGGTATCAATCCGACTCAAGTTGTACCCAAAGGACCAGAGCTAGACTTAGAATCACCACATGGTCGAGGCTAGGCTTACCAAGTAGTTCCTTTACTCCAGACATAAAAAAACCCTAGATAAACATCTAGGGTTTTTGCTTGTGCGCCGAGCATGGCGT
>NZ_JBFRPB010000044.1:0-4829 GCF_041471785.1 Vibrio sp. 10N.261.51.C6
GCCTGCGGCACACTTTCAATTCGCCAGTGTTGACGAATATAATGACCAAGTAATTTGTGATTCGGCGACATGGAACTTATGTAGTATGACGTATCTACGGTGCCTTTCCCGTTTATCACTCGGTGGCGTTCCACTGCTATAATGCTTCTTACCGTCGGCCATTTCTTTGCTAGTTCTTCGGGCAACTTAGCCTTAAGTTGAAAAACGTATCGCTCTTCGTTACGACCATGATGTGTCTCTTTGATTTCAGTGACTATTTTCTCTTTCCTAGCATCGAAGATAGCCTGAAACTGTTCAACAACAGCCGCTCTTAGTTTCGGTTGGTTGTTCTTCACTTGAACAACAACATGCGCTTTCTTTTCTTTTATCTTCTCTAGGGTTTCGCGCTGGCAATGCAGCGCATCAATCGTGACCACACTGCCTTTTACATTTATAACATCAAGCATTTGGCGCACAACACTGATCTCGCCATTCTTGTTTTCCGTCGGTTTTTGGCTCAGAACAAGGCCACGCTCAGTGTCATATGCCGTGACCAACTGCAACGCTGTTTTCCTGTCATTTCGATAAGAGCCACGCAGGACTTTTCCGTCGAATGCGATTATGGGTTTATTTTGGTTGGCTCTTTGTTCGTTTATCCACAAGGCCAACGCTTCAAGCAATGACTCCGCAACAACTGAGCGTAATATGCGTGCTATTGTGTGTCGTCGGGGGATTCCATGTTTGAATGGCCTGTACTTTCTTAACCAGCTTAACTTCTCTTCCCCATAAAATTCAATGTCTTGCCATCCTTCGCACCCAGATGCAATAGCACTAATAACGAGGAACATAACGTCAATAAGGTCATGTTTTTGGTTAATGTCAGAACGAGTATCTTCGATGACGGATAGGTGCTCAATTAAGTTCAAAATGGCTGTCTAGCTAAGGGTTTGACGCTATTAGATCATATTTGTTAACAAAGTGCGATCCCGCCCTGCTCCATATGCGATTCATCATTTTCGTCCGTTTTGGAAGAGGATGATCGGCTCCGTCACTAAAGTAGAAGATGATTTCCTCAATTCTATCTAGTTTAGTTAATTCTTTACTGATGAATAATCGCTAACAAGAAATCAAATGCTATTAAAGCAATCTTTCATTTTCCATCGAGAGCTATCTGGTTTATGATTTGTTGCATAAGTACTTGAATATATTATTTTTGGTAAGAATGGTTATGATGAAAGGTTGCAGCATCACTATAGAACCATATCAGGAAGGCTATAAAGCTGAAATCAGTTTTGATGCACTATCTGCGCCTACAACTGCGGAAGTTTACAGTCGTACGATAACGAGAAGAACCAAATGCGAACTTGAACTAGCTATAAATGACTTGATAAAGAGTTTTCCAGTTCAGCATTTAACGGTCCAGAAAGTAACTAATTTCCCAATGAAAAGTTCCGCTCTTAAATACTTTGGGTTTTCAGTTGTGGGTATCATTGTCATGCTGTCTATAGCTATAGTTGGTTTGGCTACATTTAGCGAACAGTCACAAGTCATCGATAGCAATACATGGGATAAAGCTAAAGCAGCTGCATTTTTCAATAATGTAGGTGCTCCGATTGTCGCACTTATGTCATACCTTGCTCTTTTGTACACATTACATCAACAGAACAAGTCGCATGAAGTCTCTTTAGAAGAGCTAGCATTAACTAGAAAAGAACTTGTAGATTCAACTTTAGCTCAAAAAGAGCAGGCTAGAACACTTAATCTGCAACTGGGAGAAGCAAAATCAACGGCAAAGAGTGAGAAGTTTGACAGTACATTCTACTCTTTGCTCGATCAACATAACAAAATACAATCAGAGCTTAACAATGAATCGTTTGAGTTAAGTGGAAACATTAGAGATATTGCTGTCCATTTTTCTGATATCCATAACTCCCCAAATCATTGCCGCTATTTTAGGGTGCTCTATCAGTTGCTAAAGTTTATAGCTGTTGAATCGAGTCAATATAAAACTCTAAATGACGAATTGTTTGAAACGAAAGTGAAGCCAAGAGAAAAATTTTATTCAAACATAGTAAGGTCGATGCTTGCTGACGATTTACTATATCTCTTAGCTGCTAATTGTTATTCCCCTAAAGGAACTGATGATTCATATTATAGATACTGGCAACTAATTGAAAGATATGGATTACTTGAGCATTTAACTCTCCCTAATAATATGAGCGAGTGGTTCAATGGGGCTTTTTACGACAAGAATGTGGCCGTTTTTGAGGCATACACTGAAAAGGCCTTTTCTAATCATTTAGATTTGATACAACTTAATGAGCAAATAGAAAGATTGAGAGGTAAAGTACATTTTTTAGAATGGTGTGGGGATTTTAAAATCCCTAGATTTAAGTTATCTGATGATTTTTCCCCTTCTGAAAAAGATGTCATGACACTCTCTAGCAGTGACGGTGGTTTTATTTCGGAAGCTGATGTTGGAATAACTAAACGTAAAATTCAGAAGTCATTGAATAATATTTGTAGGCATTATATTCAATATCATGGTCAACTGAAGGAAGACTGTATTGCCAAAAATTACCTTAAGATTATCCTTGCAGAGGATCTAGACTCATTGTTAGCTAAAAGAGAAGAAGCACTATTTCTTCATCCTCAATAATGTAGCTGTAGGTTTTTACTGAGCACAACTTTTAGGTTTTGTTGTAGCCGCATATCTTCCATAAAGTCTTCTCGAATCTCACTCGCAAACTTTTGATAAAGAAAATAAGGGATGCCAATTCCATTACTTGTATCTTGCTGCTGAAGCCAATCTGAAAATGAATAGTCTTCAATTCCAAGCAACTCTTTGAAATTAAAAAAACCACCGAGAATATTTTCGCATTGCCATGCAGAAACATCTTTAGCTGCAAAATCATCTTCTTCAAGCCATGGACAATTAGTTAGCTGATCCCATACATAGTCAATAGTACCGATTTCAGCTTGAGTAATACCCAGATGAAGAAAGTAAGACAGATCAAGCGTGTCACGATAACTCGCCCCATTCTGAAGAGCATTGATGAGTTGAGTACGATAGTGATTGTTTAATCGAGTCATTACGATTCCTCCCCGTCAAGGTTCACTTTGAATGCATTGACGATTACTCGCAGTTTTGGCAGTTCAAGTTTCTTTCCGTATCGACCAAACGTCATGTTCGCATTAACATGTCCGACGATCTCTGCTACTTCATGCTCTAAAATACGAGCACTCTTTAGTTCATCAATAAACGTATGACGTAGACCGTACGGTGTCGGGCGCTTGCCAGGTTTCATCCCTATTTTGGTCTGCATTTTCCCGAACACACTTCGGTAGTGTTTTGACCAGTCATCATCTCTCCCAAACGGAACAAAGTTGAAAATTGCACGATTACGACGCTTGGTTCTCTGCTCAACAAACTCAATAAACCCGTTCGCTAAAATCTCGGAGTGCAGCGGGATTGGTCTAACAGCATGCTCATTCTTTAAATACTGCTTAGAAGCACTGTCTGTAATGGCAAGGTAGTAGATATCCCCTTGATGCTTAATATCGTTTGTATGAAGCTGACATGCCTCATTAGGGCGCAAACCATGATAAAGCTGAAGTAGTGTGACCCATTTAAAGTCGTCATTTTTTCTCAGGTACTCTGGATGAGAAAAGAGAAACTGAAGCTCCTCTTGTGTCCAGCGATCACGCTCTTCACTAGCATGCTTAATTGATTTGAATTTCCCTGTGATTGACTCCGCTGGATTTGGCGAAGCGTAACCCATAAGGTTTAACCATTTTAGGAACTGTTTTGTCGAGGCGAAGTAGTCTTTGTTTGTTTTTGGAGCACGTTTTTCACTATTGAGTACATCGAGATAACGCATGATATCAGCGGACGTTGCTTCTGCGATGTAGTGCTTCTCTGTGTACTGAATAAAGTGATTAATGCGCTGCTCTAGTTGATGGCAGGTTAAATGATTAACCTGTGATGCTTTTTTGCTATCAATGAAGAGCTTCAGATAGCCTCGATACGGGAAAGGGTTATGCACATCTTCGCTAGTAATACCTTCAGGAAGGTCTGATTCAAACTCATCCTCAAAATTGACATCAGCATCGAAGTCAGTTGGCTCTGCAATAACGGTTTTTTGAATTGCTCTCGGTGGCGATGACGGGATGATGTAGAAAGACTGCTCTCTGATAGCCTGAATACGTTGGTTAAGCGCGGATTTGAAATCTTTGTAAGGAATAGGGTGTAACGTCTGGCAAGCAAAGAACGCTTGCTTGATACAAGCTGCGATATCGAAGTTACGCTGGATAGCAACATGACGATCTTTGGTCATGAGCGAAACTTTAATATCGAACGGGTAACCCTGTTTCAGAAGGGGTTTAGGAGTGCAAACGCGAGAGAAATATAAGCCATTTGTAGATTTTAAAAGGTACATTGGTCCACCTCATCGGAGAAGATAGGGGATTTGCAATGTTTAGATACGAAAAAGCCCTTGAAATTCAAGGGCTTAATGCGTTTTAGAATATGGTGGAGGGATAGGGATTTGAACCCTAGAACCGCTATTAACGGTTGCCGGTTTTCAAGACCGGTGCTTTCGACCACTCAGCCATCCCTCCAAAAAATTGTCATCAACAGATTAGTACACTGTTGAGGTTGTTATTTGCTAATGCAAGTAACGATACCTTTTGTCTTCACTTTTAAAAAAGTGAAAATAAATTTGGAGCCTGGCGATGTCCTACTCTCACATGGGGAAGCCCCACACTACCATCGGCGCTATTGTGTTTCACTTCTGAGTTCGGCATGGAATCAGGTGGGTCCACAATGCTATGGTCGCCAAGCAAATTTT
>NZ_JBFRPB010000045.1:0-26821 GCF_041471785.1 Vibrio sp. 10N.261.51.C6
AGTGTTATATGTGGCTCTACTGCTCAGGCGCTGACTCACCCGAAGCGGCACTGCCGAATGTGAAAAATATTGCCTTGTACGACTATCAAAACAGTCGCGCGAGGGCGTGTCCCGTGGACTTTTTAGGTGACTACAACGGTTATCTACAAACCGATGGCTACGCGGCTTATGATGGTCTGCATCACGTCACCAATGTAGGGTGCTTAGCGCATGCTCGTCGCAAGTTCATGGATGCGAAGAAGCTTCAAGGGAAAGGTAAATCAGGCAAGGCTGATAAGGCGCTGGCTAAAATCCAAAAACTCTACGGGATAGAATCACGCTTAAAAGGTGCGCCTGCCCAAGAGCGAAAAGCAGAGCGTCAAGCGCTTGCCAAGCCGATACTGGATGAGCTTTACCAATGGATGACGACCCAGAAGGTGATTGGCTCTAGCCCACTAGGCAAAGCGATAAAATATACGCTTGGGCAGTGGTCAAAGCTTATTCGTTATATCGACGATGGTCACTTATCTATTGATAATAATCGCGCTGAACGCGCAATTAAACCACTGGTCATTGGCAGGAAGAACTGGCTGTTCTCTAACACACCAAACGGTGCTGATGCGAGCGCGATGCTTTACAGCATCATCGAGACCGCGAAAGCCAACGGTCTTATCCTCTACGACTACATGGTCAAGTGCATGAAAGAGCTGGCGAAAGCTGAGCCTGATATCGACGCACTCCTGCCTTGGAACTTCAAACACTGACAAGTCGCCCCGTGGGTTCATGGGGCGTTTACCGTTTATCTTGAGCTATCCTCATCAACATTGTGGTAAATGGCTAACTATGTATAGTAGTGAAATGCACCATAAGGAAGCTTCACACATGATTGAATTTGTTAATGCTAATTTTGGTTTATGTTTAACCCTAAGTGTTAGTGTATTGGTTGCAGTGAGATATCACGTTAAATCGGTCTTACGCCAATACAACAAAGAAGATAGACCTCTTTAAATATTTACAATGTTTGTTAGTGAGCGGGCTGTTGTAGCCAATAAAACAGCCACCATTCGGTGGTTGTTTTATTTTGTTAATGGGCTTACGCCATACCTTTGTCCTACTCTATTGTAAGTGAGTAAGTAGCTTTCTTTAGTCGATTACGCTCTAGTTTGATGTTTACGCAATAAAACACTTGACCAGTGGTCTTTGTGTGCTGTACAATTGGAAATATTGCTGCTGAAGCTGCTTTATGATATGTTGGTTGTAATTTCATATCTAATGAGTTTTCGAGTGATTAATATTCAAGCCCCCCTTATCCAAAATTCAAGCTGGTGTAGTACAACCTTTTTACCGCTGCCATTGGTCAATGACTTTCCCACTCCTGTGGTAAACAACTTTTGATTAATAGAAATGAGGGGGCCGATAGTAAAGGATATTATTCCTATGCTCTCACTACTCTTAACTGTGATTTATACCCAGAATTAAAAGTTAGAGTTAATGGTGAAGGTGAGATTGAGCCTTATGCTCCATCTCGCTCTAAGAAAAAAGAAAACAAACTTCCTCAGATCGTTACTTCTCTAGGTAAATTGGTATACCCACAAAACCTCTATCTAACAGTCTACGCTCGTAAGACCCAGTCTATTGCTACTCGTGCCCAAGCCCTGCTGATGTTTACTCGATGGCTTGATTTAACAGATAAGTCTTACAGGGATGTATTTGCAGATCCTTCTGATGGTGTTGGGTGTGAATTTGCTGATTTTCTTGTTCGGTGTGTTATCGGTGATCATGAAGCAGGGTTAAAGCTCGCCTTGTCTACAGCGAAGACGTACATGCGATTTGTTGTCGATTTTTACAAATGGATGAATCGAGAAGGTGTACTAGTTTGGTCTGATAAAGTAAAACCGTTTGAATTCACACTGAAGCGAATACCTCGTAAATCTAACAAGAATGTAGATATGTTGAGCCACACAAAAAGAAATTATGAGATTGTGGTTCAAACAACTAGTGTCATGAATAAGTTCCCTCGCTCCGCAAAAGTCCCACCACATAAGAAACTGAAGCCATTACCAGAGTATGAATTAGAGGTTCTCGACACTTATATAAATCGAGTTGAGTTTTCGGTGCGTAATCGACTAATGATTGAGTTGGCTTACAAAGGAGGGCTTAGAATTAAAGAAGTTGCCTCATTGAACGAAGGGGCAATCTATCAACCATCTTTAGGCGAGGTCGAGTGCGAACTAGCGCTAAATACATCAAATGGTGTCCAAACTAAGAATGACCTTTCAAGAGTCACTAAAATACCAGCATCTCTAATGACATTACTCTATGACTATAAGATTTCAGAAGGTAGACAAAGCATAGTTGATTCGTTAGGCACGCTGTCCGAGGGGAGCCAGTTTGAGCCCCGCTTATTTCTCAGTAATAGAACTCTCCTAGGGTCAATTCACCCAAATACAATTCAAGGAATTTGGTCAGATCTGAGATCTGAAATTCGACTTGTTCACACAACTTGGTACTACAAGTTCCATGATTTACGAGCAACTTTTGCAACAGATTTTCTACTGCAAAAAGTGAGAGATTCGGACTTGCCATTGGACTTCTTTTTCAGCGAACTGAAAAGCCTTATGGGACACAGCGAATCAACAGACACTATGGTTTATATCAATTTTTTAAAAGACCTAAAGCTCAACAAGGAAGCTGCGTTGAGACGGAATCAGGAAGCACAGGAGGCTGCTGATGGCGAAAAGTAACATTTCGGATTTGTACGTTTCTGACCTTGAGAATAGAAAAGAATCTCCATATGACAATGATGTTTTAAAATACACAAAGCAAGGTGTTACTAGGGAGATTGACCTTACATGCCTAGACTATGTATTTGCTGACATTGAGCAACTGAAGGTTGAATGCGGTGTAAGACTAACCTTGGTTGATAAGCTGAAACGAACAATAAAACAGCACTTTGAGTTAGATAGAGTCAGTACGGGGCAACAATTATACCATGTCTTACGATCATTGATTCGACACGCTGATAGGCAACAACTTGAAACATTCTCTAAAGAATCATGGAAGTCATATTTTGGTGCAAAGGGGTATATGTGGAGGTTGGTTGAATCCGCAGAGCGTCAGCATAGCCACTCTTACATGTACGACGACGGGCAGGTAGAGGGCATTGCAGAAAAAACTGCCGCTGGTAAAAAGAGACTTCTGAAGTATGCCCTCTCTGAAATTGGTTTAGATGTTTTTGATTGGGACAAAGGCTTAAAAGACTTTTCAGTCGCAGGGAAGCCTAAAAAGGCGCTAGAAAATTTCAGTAAAAATGAACATGACACTACACTCAGGCGCTTGCATGACAAGTTTTTCTTACTTACCCCTATCTTAATTGCAGAGCAAGAGTTGGGGCGTTTTTCAGATGATTCAAAAGACATCGCCTATAGCATAGCTAAGAATACACTTAGCTCGAAAAAACAAACCCTTGATGTGGAATTACTGTTTCTAGAAGGTATGACGCTCAATGCAGTATTTAATTTTACAATGGAAATTGGTTATCACCTCTTTTGCCATTATACGGCCTTCAATGACTCTGTAGTTACATCTGTTCGAAGACCAATTGAATTCATAAAGGAAAAATCCGAAGGAAAAGTTTCAAAATACGCCATTATTAAAGGCTTTAAAGGTCGAGCTGCGAAGGAAGTTACAGGGGTTATTGGCGAATCTGAATTAGAGGAAGTCTCTGCACGAGTAGATAAACGTACAGGGGCTGCATTTCTGAACATGCTGCTGAAGCTATCATCTACTTTTAACCCTGATGAGCACGGCTTGTTGCTATATCAGCTAGATAATGAAGGTTTGCCTACAGAACTTAAAACTGATTTTAAAAATGATAACGTTCCACGAAAGTTAGAGCTATTTGCGGATAAGCGTGTCGGGTTAGCGGAAAGGTTGGCGGAGAGCATTAATTCGCTTTGTGAGCACAGTTATGTTGAGCAGGTAAAAAGGGTTGTTGATGATGAGGGTGTTCGGCGTATTTCAAAGTCTAAAGAGTATTACCAGCCTACCAGTAATCAACATACTTCATTGATGCTCCGTCTTTCAGTTGCGTTCATGCAATGCTTCACGGCTCAATCATTAAGACATGCTCAATTGCCACTGTTTTATTCAGCACCTGATGAGAATGGGAAGATCACCGTGACATGTACTTCTGCATTGATAAGCTCAGAATCAGAAGATGCTCAGAACGCTGTGATTACCTTTTACCTTGATGAGGTGTTTTTGCCAGTTGTTAAGAAAATAGAAGACTGGGCAACAGCAAGAAACCCTCTGTTTAGAAAACGTAAAAAGGGTAATCAGCACACTTCAAAATCAAGTATTGATGGCTCAAACTATAATATTGAGCCTACCAAGGGTGCGTCTTATCTATTTCCACAAGGACGGAGCGGTGAAACTAGCTTCTTTAACTCGTACCCCGTTACTGCTCCTTTTCTATCGAGGATAGGGCTTACACCTAGCCATTTCTTTTGCACGTTAAATTCTACACGATTCCGCAAAACCGTAGCGGATAACGAGTATCGACATGGTTCTGAACTCACAGCTATGACTGTCCTCCAGAACTCTAAAAAAGTGTTCGAAGAACATTATGCCAACGGTCATCAGGGGCTAAATAATGAGATTATTGCACAAGCATTAGATGTAATTGAGCTGGTTATTAAAGGTGTGGAGCTTGAAGAGGCAAAGCAAAAGGTTAGGGATACTTGGAGGGTTGAAGTGCTCTCTTTTGACGAATACAAGAAAAGAGGCAAGCCTAGTAATCCCAATGGCACATGTTGTGATGGTAAGCCAGAGTTCGAAGGCCAAGAGGATAAGCTAGCTCAGGCAGCAGCAAAAAAAATGGGAGTCATAGATGATTCATCAAAACTCCATTGCTACCAATTTGATAAATGCCATGAGTGCCTCAATGCCAAACTGGTCGATGAACCTAATCAGGTCTATAAACTTTTGTCATTTATAGAGTCACTAATTGATACTGCTGATCTTCATCCTGAAAATGAGGAGTTGGATAATCGAATCGAGTCATATGAAGAAATCGTATCTCAAAACATATCAGAAAATGTTCTTAAAGAAGCTGAGGCTTTACTAGAGGCGAATGGTCGCTATTTTTTGTATGCATAGACTAACTGGGGAGCACTATGAAAACTATTAAAGCAGCAAGTGGCGCAAAGGTTAGCTTTGAAGAGTTTGTTGACGATATCGATACCGACCATGTTGATGATGTACTTTTGCCAGCAATTGAACGTGGAAGTTGGGATGAGTTGGAATCACTTGCGGTAATTAGTAATTCTGAATTTCCTGTGCTGTTTGAGCAAAATGTATGGGATCTAAGCCAGATTGGTGACGGCTATCAAACAAATCGCCTGCTATTTAACCACTCAACAAGGAAAGGCTTTGATGGTTATATTTTACCAAGAAATATACGCAATGAAATCAAGTGCTTTGCTGCTGTAGAGCTGCTGACAGATTACGGTAAATATTCATATACATCGATTGTTGATACGGTTAGCAAGCTCACAGTAATAGCCAAACATGCTACAGAAATTGGGATTACTAGCTTTTCTGATATCGATGAAGATACCATATTTCGACTTCAAGAGAGCGGTCTGAACATTAACGTTAAGGGGAATAAAGTCTTATCTGCGATTAACAGGTTGGTTCAGTGCCAAGAGTCATTGCCTATCCAGATTGAGATAAATAAATCGTTGGAGCCGAAACATTTTAGCTTGCCAGTGTTACCGCCTGATCAACACTTTGTTATCCCATTCAGGATTTACTTTGAAATGGTGAATTGTGCTATTTCTGAAATCAGTGAAGCATACAAAAATAGAGTAGAGCTTGAAAATGCAGTTGAAGTTTTCCTGACTCATTCGAGTTCAGTAAAGTCTGAACTAATGAGAAAAGTTAGAAGAGGTGAGTTGTCACTGGAAAGCGCCATTCCAAGTGATTCTAAAGCTAACAGTATCCGTGAGGTGTTTGAAAGTGAAGGCATTCCAATCATTGACAATGAGCAAGAGCCGTTGTGGGAGGATGTTTGGGCAAGTTGTGTTGGCGCAAACTGGAATGGCTCTAAAGCTAGAGGTATTTGGGAAGATTTTCAGGTTAAAATTGGCTCGAAGTCTTTTCGAGTTAGGTCTGAGTTTTCAGAGTATCTTCGTGCTCTTAATTCCAATGCGGCATTTTTAGTGATGGCATTAAGTGGTATGAGAATTGGTGAGCTTTTTGGGATATCTCCCGTGTATGGTGCTCGGGATCATATTAAAATAGGAATTAATACTATTTATGCGCTTACAACAAAGCAGGAGAAGTTGACTCTAGATTCTCAGACTGCCGATGACGTCTATATAACAAATCGGACAGGCTTTAGGGCTTTTCATGTTCTCAACGCTATCCATCGACCTTATCGAAAGCGCTTTGAAGAAGGTTCCAACAGTACCTTCTTTGCAGCCTTAACAGAGGTGTACCACCCAAGACCTATTGAAAAGGTCGGATTAGGACAAACAATTAGAGAGACCATAAAGCGTTTATACAAAGATACATTTGTTTTGAACTCTCATGATTTAGATGCCCTTAGGGCATCTAATCCAGAACATAGCAGACTCCTTGAAGTTGGTGATAGTTTTCCTTATACAAACCACCAATGCCGAAGAAGTTTTGCGTTCTACCTGATTGGTCTAGAGTTAATGGACTTCCCACAGTTAAAGCAACAATTGGGTCATATATCTATTGCTATGACACGTTGGTACGCAAAAAATGCACACTCATTGAAGAAAATTTTTGGTGAAATTAAAGAGGAAAGAGAGGAGCGTTCAGCTAGAGTAATGTCTCGCACCTATAACAAGTTAGCAAACAAAGAGCGCTTGGCTGGAGGGTTAGGTAAAAATCTTTTGAAGGAAGTTATTGATAACGCTAACTTTTTTGACCAAGGCGTTAATGGCAGAAAACTTTTACCTAGATTTTGGAAAGAGGAAATCAGAACTGGTAAGGTGCATGTCCATGTGATTGGGAAGGGTATGTACTGCACAAAGAGGCAGTGCGCAATGAGAGCTGCTATTGATCTTTCAGAATGTACTGATTGTGGCTGGGATATTATTGAAGATGCAAGCGAGGCTGAATCTATACGAATGACGGCTATGAGAGACCTACTAATTTTACAGGAATCGGGGGAGCTTAATGGCAGTTCAGCTTCGAAGTATGTGATGGACATACGCTCGGCAGAGAAAATCATGTCTGATCTAAACTTCCCACATGAAGTCTTTGAGATACCAGATGATGTCTCTCAGTTAATCCCTGTACAAAACATATAGAGGTAACTATGGCTCGTAACAAGGATGCTTCTCGTAAGGCACTACTCGATGCAATCTCTAGAATTAAAGAGCAGACCTACACGCATAAAGATCTGAAAAAGAAAAATGTTGTAAAACTAAACAAGTCAAATGTCGAAAAGGAAGCTGGACTATCTGTTGGCGCTCTTCGTCATCACCCTGATATTGTTAAGTTGATAGAGAACCCTAGCCCTAACAAGAATCATAGTGATGATGTAGCGAGCTTGACTAAAAAGGTTGATAAACTGAAGGCTTTAAATGGAGAGCTAAAAGCCGAGAGTGCCCGTGATAAAAAGGATGCAGAGCAAGCAAAACAGACCCTAAAAGAGTATCAGTCTGAGTATCATCAAACAGTAACAGCTTTGTTCTTTAAAATACCGATCAATGAAAGAGAGGAGGCAATAAAGTCACTTGATGACTCCTCTTTGAACGGAGAAGTAACGAATATAAATGAATATAGGCGTGTAGCGCCTATCTAACTAGCTCTGGAAACTTTACTGACACTTCAATAAAGCCAATTTTGCGTGCAACTTTCGCTGCTGCATCAATGGTTTTGAATTTTCTAGCATCATCTCCACGTTGTGGAGTAACGGTGTATTGTGTTGACTTGTTCTTCCCTTGTAGCATTAGATTCCAATCTGTGCCAAATGCTTCTGGAACTACAATGGCTTTGGTTAATTCACCTGCTTGAAATCTGATTTCTAGCTCAGCTTGTTGCATATCGAGTGCATCCAAATAATTCAATGAATATCACTATAATACGACAAAGATTGGAATTCATCAATACGGAGTTGTGAGTCATCAAAAGCTAAATTTGATTTCGGTGTCGTTTATCTATAACGAAGTATCAAGATTGGGAATTGATGTGGATTTAAGCGACTGGACAGAAGAAGGTAGTAGGTTTCAATGTATGTAGGAGTGCATATTAAATTGGTGTGGATTAAATAAGTTGTTTAGTAATGGTGTTAGCAAAATCGATCAATAGAAAAAGGCGCTAATTGCGCCTTTATCATTTATTGTACTTAGCTCTTATAGAGACTCTGTGAAAGTACGTGCGATAACGTCACGTTGTTGTTCTTGAGTTAGAGAGTTGAAGCGAACAGCGTAACCCGATACACGGATTGTTAGCTGAGGGTAGTTCTCAGGGTTAGCTACTGCATCTTCTAAAGTCTCACGTTTTAAGACGTTCACGTTCAAATGCTGGCCGCCTTCGATCTTCGCTGGGACTTCAATAGCAACGTCACGAGACTCGTATTCGCCTAGATCTGCTGATGGAACTACTTGGTCTGCTTCGTAGCCTTCAACTGCAACAACACAACGTGCTTCGTTCTTTTCTGTATCTAGCAACCAGATTGAGTTAAGTAGAGAATCGTTAGCTGCTTTAGTGATTTGGATACCTTGGATCATATGGATTTCCTTTTAATTTTTGATTTGATTTTTATGACTTAAAGCATGACTCTAAGTGCTGACTTCTTAAAAAAACATGACTAATAAAAAATATGAGATTTTTCTCTCTTTATGACTATCAAATCCATTGCTGATAAAGGGCTTGATGCGATTAAGTCATACTTTTTAGTAGTTAGGCTTTCCAATATTACAAATGTTGACCACCTTCGATGCGTGGTGCTGCTTCGATTGCAACTTCACGGCTTTCGTACTCGCCTAGGTCTGCAGCTGAGATAACTTGGTCAGCTTCGAAACCTGCAGTAGCAACAACACAACGAGCTTCATTCTTCTCGCTATCTAGTAGCCAGATTGAGTTTAGTAGGTCATCGTTTGCTGCTTTAGTAATTTGAATACCTTGGATCATAACTATCTCCTAGTCCACTGAATGTGGTTTGATTATGGTGTTAACTTTCGATTTTTATTGAGCTGGGTAATATATACCTAATATTAGTAAGGTTAACATTGATTTAAGTCAAAAAACAACCAAAAACCATATTTTTACAAAGGTGATTATATTGAGGTAAATCAATAAAACCTTTGAAAACAAAGTAATTACAAAATATTTTAAAGTATAAAAAATATTTAACAGCCATATTTGTTGTAAGTTTACTACATTTGTTGTGTTTTTATTGAACTACAACCGATACGACCCTTTATTTATTAAGCATTCTGAAAGTGTAAAGTGATTTAATGACAAACAATAATTCATCCTCAAAACCGGAAACAAATATTAAGTTTATTGGCGCTCATGTGTCGGCTGCTGGTGGTGTTGATCAGGCCCCTATGCGTGCACGTGAAATAGGTGCCAATGCGTTTGCACTGTTTACCAAGAACCAGAGACAGTGGGCGGCAAAACCGCTAGAAGCGAAAACCATTAGTGCCTTTAAAGCTAATTGCAAAATGTTGGGCTTCGGTGCTGAGCACATTCTTCCTCATGACTCCTACCTTATTAACCTAGGAGCACCAGAAGAAGAGAAGCTAGAGAAATCACGCGCGGCTTTTATTGATGAAATGGAGCGTTGTAATCAACTTGGATTAACGCTTTTGAATTTTCATCCTGGGAGTCATTTAAAGAAAATCTCAGAAAGCGAATGTTTGGCGAAGATCGCTGAATCGATCAACCTAGCTCATCAAGCGGTACCTGACGTAATCGCAGTGATCGAGAATACGTCTGGGCAGGGCACTAATCTGGGTTGGAAGTTTGAACATCTAGCAGAGATTATCGAACAGGTAGAAGATAAGTCACGTGTTGGTGTGTGCTTAGACACCTGCCATACGTTTACTGCTGGCTATGACTTACGTACAAAAGAGGCGTGTGAGCATACTTTTGCTGAGTTCGACCGCATCGTGGGTATGCACTATCTAAGAGCAATGCACATCAATGATTCAAAAGCTGAGTTCGCGAGCCGAGTCGATCGACACCATTCTTTAGGAAAAGGCGAAATTGGCTGGGATTGTTTTGAGTATATTGCCTCTGATTCTCGCTTTAATGGTATCCCTCTTATCTTGGAAACCATTGATTCGACGATCTGGAAAGAGGAAATTCAACAACTTAGAATGTTTCATCGCTCAGCAACGCTAGCGAGCGAACAAGCGTAATAATAGAGGGGGAAATTTATTTCCGTCTATTTCTAAAAATTGGCACCTTTCTTTCATAGTATTAAAGTGAATATGTAGTTCACGATGTCTTAGAGGAGGTGCCTTTATGTATTCAATCACCCAAACTTCAACTATTGCTGTCGCACGCCGTTTACCTACACCAAACCGTCACGTGCATAACCACGGCCACCATCGTACACAGCAGAAAAGTGGTTAATCGAGATAAGCACAACTTGAACTGATTATTATGATTCATCAACAAGTGAACCCTACACATCATGTTTATTGATAGCTGTATGAGGTATAACTAGAGCCTTATTTAGGACAGTTAGCCGATACAGCTATTTTTTTGTCTGGCGAAAGCCGCTAGAAACCTTGATGATTGGGAAGTAAAACGATGAGCGCACCAAAGACTTGGGAATCCATTATTAATGATGAACGTGATAAAGAGTACTTTCAGAGTGTCCTCGCGTTTGTTGAACAGCAACGTAATAGTGGTAAAACCGTCTACCCGCCACAAGAACAGGTGTTCAGTGCCTTTGATATGACGCCTTTCGAATCCGTGCGAGTGGTTATCTTAGGGCAAGATCCTTATCACGGTGCTAACCAAGCTCACGGCTTAGCATTCTCAGTGCTTCCTGGTGTGAAAATCCCACCTTCTCTACGCAATATGTACAAAGAGCTTGCACAAGATATAGAGGGCTTTGAGATTCCTAGTCATGGTTATCTCGATTCTTGGGCATCGCAAGGGGTGTTGATGTTGAACACAGTCCTTACAGTCGAAGAGGCAAAAGCACACTCACATGCTAAGTGTGGCTGGGAAACCTTTACCGATGCCATTATTGCTGAGCTCAATCAGCGCTCTGAACCGATCATCTTTTTGTTGTGGGGCGCACACGCCCAGAAGAAAGGTCAAGCGATTGATGACGACAAGCATCATGTGTTGGTTGCACCTCACCCATCGCCATTATCGGCACGCCGTGGATTCTTCGGTTGTCAGCATTTCTCTACAACCAACAAGCTGCTTTCTTCTATGGATCAACAACCTATTGACTGGCGTTTACCAACAGAAGTGTAGGTTGGTGGTTTTCTGAGCAGGGTCAAATCATAAATCAGCATATTCGTATACACTTATAAATAGTAGGTGTAATGGAGTGCAATACTATGATGATTGAAAGGATAAGACGAGAGCATGGCTATATGGCTCGTTTACTCGCGATACTCAACAGTAAGTTAGAGTTTCTGAAACAGGAGCGAGAAATAAACTATAGCCTGATCGCAGAGGTGGTTCATTACCTTATGAACCATTCAGACAAAGTGCATCACCCTAAAGAAGACGTCATTTATCGCTACTATCTTAAGCAATATGGCAGCGAGCAAGCGATTGAAGACTTGGAGTTAGAGCATCAATTGCTTTCTGAGAAAACGGCGGACTTTTTAGGTTTGGTCGATATGATCCTTCAAGATGCGGTGGTTCCTCAGCAAGTCTTTATTGAGCAGCTTGAAGCGTTTGTTAAGGCTCAGCGAAAGCACATGGAATATGAAGAGAAGCATGTGCTACCCATGATTGTTGAGGCGTTCACGGTGAAAGATTGGCAAGAAGTGGAGTCTCAATGGCTTCAACCGGAAGATGACCCTGTTTTTGGAGAGACCATCGCCGATCAATATCGCCAACTCGCGGCTCGGGTTCGACAAAATGAACAAGAGTGTGTTTAGCCCGTTGTAATGTTGAGGTGCACCTATTTTAGGTGTCCTCTATATTAGAGGGTTGGTTTCCAAATGGCGCTTTGAGCGGATTAACTACCTCAAAAAATAAAAAAGGCACCTATATAGGTGACTTTTGCTATCTGATTTCTTATCGTGCTGATTAAAGTTTTATATCGTCAAGGCTAAAATCAAGACCTAGGTTCATCTCTCTCAGCTCTTTCTCAAGCTGCCTACGATCGTTGATGGCTTCGATTTCACGCCACTTACGCTTGAGTGGTTTCGAGCGTGATTTTTGAGTTACACGAGGCATTTCTAGTTCTGATACTTCATCGAATTGAAAGCTATCCATAAGCCATATCTCCTTCCGTGGGACTAGTTCTTACGAACCAATAAATATCATATTTAGGTTCACAATAACTTTGATTTGTTTCTCATTTGTTTCAAATCCATGAAGCTTTTGTTCTATTTTCTTATGCATGCTCACACATTGTGAGAATTATTATGTATAAAAAACAGGCAAACAAACCTAAGTAAACGATTAAATTGGGGGTTATTGAATGTTAATTCATTGTGCGAATGGAATAGCGTTTTGACTACAATGCATTGAAGTGCACATGGTACCGTGCGGTATAGGGATCTCATTGGCCTAGAAAAAAACGAAGATCTTCACTATACCTTGTAAAACCTAGGCTGACGTCATTTTTATAGGATGGTGTTCTTGTTGGGGTAGTGCCGTGGCTGTTGTTGATATTATGTCCCGATAATGTGACTTTTATTGGGCTGCATTGTTGAAAGTTGTGTTAACAAAAGGTGTGTTATTAGTGAAATGTCATTTTAATATAAGTGTATTTGCATATTGATTTTTAGGCCGTCTCGCTGCATTATCCGCCCGTCAAAAAATACACTGATACGTAAAATGGATGCATGAAGCGACATTTACAGTCTCAATCGCCGCAAGAATATAACAAGAGTGCCGACACAACATTGACAGAGGCATAGGCGATTAAGAGGAAGGCTAGGAAGCATGATCGGTGCTTAAACTCAATTACGAGGTTCACGTGACAGACTTAATCAATTTGATGAACGATCTCCTTTGGGGATCTATCTTAGTTTACTTACTGGTTGGTGTGGGTATCTACTTCACTGTACGACTAGGCTTCATTCAATTCCGCCATTTCGGCCACATGTTCTCTGTTCTTAGAAACAGCCGTAAAGCAGACAGTGCTGGTATCTCTTCTTTCCAAGCTCTTTGTACTAGTCTCGCTGCTCGTGTAGGTACGGGTAACATGGCAGGTGTTGCTGTAGCACTAACCGCTGGTGGCCCTGGTGCTATCTTCTGGATGTGGCTAATCGCAATGCTAGGTATGGCAACATCGTTTGCAGAAAGCACACTGGCACAGCTATACAAAACGCGTGATAACGACGGTAACTACCGCGGCGGCCCTGCATACTACATGGAGAAAGGCCTAGGCATGCGTTGGATGGGGGTTCTATTCTCTATCTTCCTCATCATTGCATTTGGTCTTGTATTCAACGCGGTTCAAGCGAACGCGATTGCAAGCGCAATGAATACGGCATTCGACCTTGAGCGTAGCTACGTTGGTGTTGGTATCGTAATCATCTCTGCGTTCGTTATCTTCGGTGGTATCCGTAAGATTGCACGCACAGCAGAAATCATCGTTCCAATCATGGCATTGGCTTACCTAGCGATCGCTATGTACGTGATGTTCGCGAACATCGAGAAAGTGCCTGAAGTACTGGCTCTTATCTTCAAGAGTGCATTCGGTCTGCAAGAAGCAGCAGCGGGTGGCCTAGGTTACGCAATCGCACAAGCGATGATTAACGGCATCAAACGTGGTTTGTTCTCGAACGAAGCGGGTATGGGTTCTGCGCCAAACGCAGCAGCTTCTGCTACGCCTTACCCACCGCACCCAGCATCACAAGGTTACGTGCAAATGCTAGGCGTGTTCATGGATACCATTGTTATCTGTTCAGCAACAGTCGCAATCATCCTGATGTCTGGTGAGTATGTACCACACGGTGAAGTAACGGGTATCGAACTAACGCAACGTGCACTAACAGCACAAGTGGGCGAATGGGGCGGCATTTTTGTAGCGGTAGCGATTTTCTTCTTCGCTTTCACTTCAATCATTGCAAACTACTCGTACGCTGAAACGAACCTTATCTTCCTTGAGCACAACAACAAGAAGGGCCTAGTGCTGTTCCGTATCGTTGTTCTGGGTATGGTTATGTTCGGTTCTCTAGCGACGTTACCAACGGTATGGGCACTGGCTGACGTATCGATGGGCCTAATGGCGATTGTTAACTTGGTGGCGATTATCCTGCTATCAGGTATCGTGATTAAGCTAGCGAAAGACTACAACCGCCAACTAGACGCGGGTAAAGTACCAACATTCGATTCGAATGACTTCCCAGAGCTTAAGTCTCAGCTGGAAGACGGTATTTGGGACAACAACAAGAAGTAATCTTGTTGGAGCGATAAACGGCTCATCCTAAAGTGATTAGAAAGGCTAAGGTTTCGACCTTAGCCTTTTTGTTTGCCTGTCATTTGTCTCATTCTGTCTATCGAAGCTCATTCTCCCTATCGAAGCTCATTCTCCCTATCAAAGTAATAGGAAGAGTCATAAAGACAAGTTGATGTTTTTTCTATACTCTAGCAGCATCCAGTTAGATAACCGATTAGGGTAAAGTTATGTTAGTTGTCGTTTCTCCAGCCAAAACACTTGATTACGAATCACCATTAGCGACGGAACGCTTTAGTCAGCCTGAGTTTGTTGAACACTCTGCTGAACTGATTGAAGAGTGCCGTAAACTGACGCCAGTCGATATTTCTGCACTGATGAAGGTGAGCGATAAGATCGCAGGGTTGAACGTAGCGCGCTTTGAGCAGTGGAGCGAGACCTTTACCCAAGACAACGCACGCCAAGCCATCCTAGCCTTTAAGGGCGATGTATACACTGGCTTAGATGCTGAGACGCTATCGGATGAAGATTTTGACTACGCACAAAATCACCTGCGCATGCTTTCTGGGTTATATGGCTTGCTTAAGCCGTTAGATTTGATGCAGCCTTACCGTCTAGAGATGGGCACACGCTTAGCCAATGCTCGTGGTACTAACTTGTACCAGTTCTGGGGCAACATCATTACAGACAAGCTGAATGAAGCGTTGAATGCTCAAGGCGACAATGTGTTGATCAACCTAGCATCTAACGAATACTTTAAAGCTGTGAAGCCGAAGAGCTTGGATGGCCAAGTGATTACCCCTGTATTCAAAGACTGCAAGAACGGTCAGTACAAGGTGATCAGTTTCTACGCGAAGAAAGCGCGTGGCATGATGGCTCGCTACATTATCGAGAACAAGATCGACTCGGTTGAGGCACTCACTCAGTTTGATACAGCGGGTTACTACTTCGTTGAAGAAGAGTCGAACGCGAAAGAGCTTGTCTTCAAACGTGAAGAGCAAAACTAGACGTTATTGATTAATGGTCGTCACGCTCTATTGCGAGATGCCAACCAGATAGAGAAAAGCCCCATGCAGCGAACTGCATGGGGCTTTTTTATTGAATCGTTGAAGCTGGTAGATTACTTCTTCTTTGCTGCTTTCTTTTTCTTCGCGATTTTTTTCTTCTTCGCGATTTTTTGTTTCTCTACCGCTTTCTTATCTTCTTTCTTCGGCTTCTTCTTCTTAGTCACGGCCGCTTTCTTATGCGTAGGGCGCATGCCTTCGATGAAGCGTTCTTTGATTGGTTCGTCTGTGTAACGAGCCACACGCTCAATCATTAGTTGATCGTGCGCTTCAATGATAGAAACCGCGTTACCTTTTTTACCAGCACGAGCCGTACGGCCAATACGGTGTAGGTATACGTCAGCAGTACGTGGCATGTCGTAGTTGATTACGTGGCTTACGTCTGGAAGGTCGATACCACGAGCAGCAACGTCAGTCGCTAGTAGTACGTTTACAGAGCCGTCACGGAAACGAGCAATCGCGTTGTTACGACGATCTTGAGGCATTTCACCTTGGATCCACGCACATGGGATTTGCGCGCTTTCAAGTTGAGCTCGTAGATCACCTAGACGATCACGCGTCTTCAAGAATACGATGCTGCGCTCAGCTTGCTCGGTGATGATGTGCTTTAGGATGTTCAGCTTGTGCTCTGCTGTATCTGCGCGGTGGTACCACTGAGTGATCTTCTTACGCTCACGAAGTGATGATTTCGCATCGATCTCCGCTGGGTTTTTAAGTAGATCCTCGGTGAAGCCTTCAATGCCTTTACCTTCTAGCGTTGCTGAGAACAGTAAAGTTTGTTTACGCCAGCGACACTCTGCAGACAGACGGTCAACAACAGGACCAAAGCCCATGTCTAGCATGCGGTCGGCTTCATCTAGAACCAGCCATTCAATCGCACGACAGTCAAAACGCTCGCCTTCAATGTATTCCATCAAACGGCCAGGTGTTGCTACTACGATATCTTGAGTGGTACTTAAGATATCTGCGTGCTCTTGGTACATCACACCGCCCGTGATCGTGAAGATATTTAGGCTGGTGTATTTAGCAAGCTCACGTGCTTGTTCGGTGATCTGCATTGCTAGCTCACGCGTTGGCGTCAGGATAAGCATACGTGCAGGGCCAGATTTCTTACGTGGGAAATCCAGTAGGTATTGCAGTGCTGGCAATACAAATGATGCTGTTTTACCAGTACCTGTTGGCGCAGAAGCCAAAACGTCTCTTCCATCTAACGCTTGTGGGATTGCTTCAGCTTGTATCTGTGTTGGACGTTCGTAGCCCATTTCGTCAATTGCTTTAAGCAGCTCTTGGTTTAGATCGAGTTCTGCAAAGGTTCTGATCACTGTTGTTTCTCCACAAGCAATAAATGTTTCTGCCTCAAAAAGCAGACGATAAAAAAGAGTAGTCGGACATTATAGAAGCATTAGTGATTAGGATCACATGGTATTTGCTACATCTTGAGATAAAAATCTTTAGTGAGCGCAATAAATGCTTCGCTATAACCACCTTGGTGATGAATTGTAAGCGATTCGCGCTGCAAATCTTGCTCGCAAGCAGGATCTTTAGATAACTCAAATAGAATTCGGCTAGCCGGTTTCTTGTCTGTTGTTTTTACATCAAGGCGTTTTGCTAGATACCAACCACATTGCTCGGCAAGCTTGATAAAACCTTCCCCCTCAGGCGTCGGTAGGATGAAACTGGCAGTCGCGGTTTCGGTTGTTATCTCGAAACAACGTTGGGCAAGTGCTAAGTGATCCAAGCTGTCGGTGTGCCTGGCGGTGGCTCTTTGGCTTTGCTGCGCCTGTTCTCCAGAGTTGAAGTAGGGCGGGTTACAGATGATCGCATCAAACCTTTGTGGAAAGTCGGCCGTTAACACGCTGCCGTGATCAAGGGAGATACGATTTTGCCAAGGCGACTGCTCAATATTGACAGTGGCAGCATCAATAGCGTGTTGATCAATATCTATCGCAGAGATTGAAGCATCTTCAAAACGCTGCGCAGCCATCAAAGCCAGCAGACCTGTCCCGGTTCCAATATCGAGTACACATGATCTTTGTGGCAGGCTTACCCAAGCGCCAAGTAATACGCCATCGGTACTGACTGGCATACCGCTTTTCCCGCCGTAAATTGAGAATTGCTTAAAATTGAAGCTTTTAGTTTGCACTGTTTTGTCTTTCATTAATGTTCTGAGTATCGAGATATTTTAAGTGATTAGCTCTAATGTTAACCGCTTGTATGAATCAATGTTCTGCTTGGGAGAATATTGTTGTGCATTATGGTTAGTTTATAATTGTGGCTATTTTTCTATAGCTAGTGGAATCCACTGTTTTTTGTTCTCATATGCAAATTTATATGGTGTTTTTGTGTGGTGACTTGCAGCTAGCCAGTTGTTTCGTCATTATGCGCGACTATTTTATAGATTGATTGGCAGCTTTGAGCTGTAACATTCATGTAAGCACAACATAAATTCATAAATATAATTAAGGATTATCTGTGAAACAGAGTCTAAAACTAACAGATATAATGGCATTGGGCTTTATGCTTTTTGCGTTTTTCTTGGGTGCGGGTAACATCATCTTCCCACCTCTAGCTGGCCAATTAGCCGGTGATCACTTCCTTCCAGCGATGTCTGGTTTTCTGCTGACTGCCGTTGGTCTGCCGTTAATCACTATCGTCGCGGTCGCAGTGGCTGGTGGCTCTTGGGGTCACTTAACTAAAGATCTTCCTAAGAAAGCAGCAACCATCATGGCTGTACTGATCTTTATCATTATCGGTCCTGCATTTGCTGCACCGCGTACTGGCCTTGTTGCCTATGAGATGGCGGTGAAACCGTTCTTCATCGATGCCTCTCAAGCTCACCTAACTCTCTTTTCGATTGCATTTTTTGCAGTAGCGATGTTCTTCTCATGGTCGCAAGGTAAGCTTATTGACGTCATTGGTAAGGTGCTAACACCTGCACTGTTCGTTGGTTTGGTTGTGCTGGCGATTGCTGTATTCGTTAACCCTCAAGGCGATATTCTTGCGGCTCACGGTGAGTACATCACTCAACCACTAACCAAAGGTTTCCTTGAAGGCTACAACACCATGGATACTTTTGCTTCTTTGATGTTTGGTATGCTGATTGTTGATGCGATTCGTAGCAAGGGCATTACTGACCGTGCAGCGACGACTAAGTACCTAATTAGCGCGGGTTGTATTGCCGCAGCGGGTCTGGCGTTTGTTTACATCTCTCTATTTTTCCTAGGCGCAACAAGTGCAACAGTCGCAGCTGGTGCAGACAATGGCGGTGCTATTTTAAGCCTATACGTTCAATCGTTGTTTGGTCCTTCTGGTCAGCTAGTGCTTTCTGTGATCGTACTATTAGCATGTCTAACTACGGCGATTGGCCTTGTGTCAGCATGTTCTGATTACTTCAGCTCGCTAACGCCTCTGTCTTACAAGACTTGGGTAATCATCAATGGTGTAGCTTGTGCAACCGTTGCGAACGTTGGTCTTTCTCAACTGATTTCTCTGTCTGTTCCAGTACTGTTTGCACTGTACCCAGTCGCTATCGCGTTGGTTGCTCTGACATTCTTACGTAGCCGCTTCCCTAATCCAAAAGCGGCTTACCGCGTAGTGGTATTAGTGTCACTGCTGTTTGCTCTTATTGATGGCGCTAAAGTAGCGGGTGTAGACGTGTCTGCACTTAAGATGCTGCCACTGTTTGAGATCGGTATGGGTTGGTTGCTTCCAACAACGGCTGCAATCATCTGTATGTTCTTTGTTGGCAAGTCAACAGAACAAGAGATGGCTGAAGAGACTGTTTAATCTTCCGTTGAGATTAGATTGTCCTTCGAGATGAAATAGAAAAGGCCTCATTACTTCGCAGTAATGAGGCCTTTTTGTATTCTGTGGTCTTTTTATATCCAGCTAGTTACTTGGTTAGCTACTTAGCCGGGAGTACTTCTGTTTGGTTATAGCTTTTCGCTGTACTCAACCAGTACTTGCTCAACCCAGCTTGCGATACGGTCGTCGCTTAGCTCGTATTGTGAATCTTCATCAAGCGCCAAACCAACGAATTGAGATTTGTCTTCGGTTAACGCTTTAGACGCTTCGAACTCGTAGCTGTCATCGTTTGGCCAGAAGCCAACAAACTCTGCACCCGCGGTTTTCAGTTCATCATGCAATAGACCCATCGCATCTAGGAACCATTCGCCGTAGCCTTCTTGGTCACCCAAACCAAACAGAGCCACAACCTTGCCTTTCATAGGCGTGGTTGCGATGTCTTCCCACAGTTCATTCCAATCTTCTTGGATTTCACCGAAGTCCCAAGTCGAGATGCCCAGCAATAAAAGGTCGTAGTCCGCCATCAATGAAAGAGGGCTTTCTTTCACGTTATGGATATCAACTAGGTCTTCACCAATAATGCCGCGAATTTTCTCTGCTGCCATTTCTGTGTAGCAGGTGGTTGAGCCGTAAAATAATCCAATTTTCATAGCAAACGTTCGATTTTAATTTCAGATGGCGAATTCTAACCATAAATCGACTTCGATTGCAGCGATTATCCGCTCAAGTCGTAATTTTTATGGCATTCATATTTGCTCTGGCATACTCTCAAAACAGTTTCCAATATTGTGAGTAACACTATGCAGTCGCCTCAAGGGCAGAGCGCAGACCACGGTCTCGTTGAGCAGTTTTTAGATGCTATGTGGATGGAGCGAGGATTATCGGAGAATACGCTTGTCTCGTACCGTACCGATTTGTCCAAGTTATTAGCGTGGATGGAAAAGAACAATTACCGCCTCGACTTCATTAGCCTTTCAGGTTTACAGGATTATCAAGGCTGGTTAGCCGACGCCGATTTTAAGCAGACCTCTCGTGCCCGTATGTTGTCGGCGATTCGTCGCTTGTTCCAATATTTGCACCGCGAGAAAATCAGAGGCGATGATCCAAGTGCCTTGTTGATCAGCCCGAAGCTGCCGCAACGCTTGCCGAAAGATTTGAGCGAAGAACAGGTTGATGCTTTGCTCGATGCGCCAGATCCGAACGATCCGATTGAGCTTCGCGATAAGGCGATGCTTGAGTTACTCTATGCAACCGGTTTGCGTGTGACAGAACTGGTTAGCTTGACGATGGAAAACATCAGCCTAAGACAGGGCGTGGTGCGTGTTATTGGTAAGGGTGGCAAAGAGCGCTTAGTACCAATGGGCGAAAATGCGGTGGATTGGATAGAGACTTTTATTGAACAGGGTCGTCCACATCTACTTGGCGAAAACAGTTCTGATGTGGTTTTTCCGAGTAAACGCGCCAAGCAAATGACCCGTCAGACGTTCTGGTATCGTATTAAGCACTACTCGGTCGTCGCTGGTATCGACACAGAATTGTTGTCACCACACGTATTGAGACACGCTTTTGCGACGCATTTACTGAACTATGGCGCAGATCTCAGGGTCGTACAGATGTTACTTGGGCATAGTGACTTATCGACTACCCAAATTTATACTCACGTGGCGACTGAAAGGCTCAAGCAAATTCATGCGCAGCATCACCCACGTGCTTAAATCCATTTATTTTTAAGGTGAACTTAATGAGCGTATTACGCCGTCTTCCTCTACTAGCGCTTCCTCTTATGATTACTGCATGTAATGCATCAGAAGCGAAAGTAGAAACAACATCAACAGCCGTAGAAGCTGCTCCAGCTCAAGCTATTGATACAGCTGCGTTAACTAAGCGTTTTGAAAAAATCGGTATTAAGGTCGATAAGATTGTTCCTTCGGATATCGATGGTTTGTTAGAAGTTCAAACCAACAGCGGCATTATCTTTTCTTCTCCAGAGGGCGATCACTTTCTAGCCGGTACACTTTACTCTTTAGATGAAAACGGTAAGTTCAGTGATGTTTTGGCTGAGCGTCAAGCTCCGCTGAATGCTGAAAAAGTCGCGGCGATGTCGGATACGGTTATTGAATACAAAGCCGATAACGAAAAGTATGTTGTGACGGTATTTACTGACATTACGTGTGGCTACTGTGTTCGTCTGCACAGCCAAATGCAGGGCTACAACGATCTGGGTATTACCGTTCGTTACATGGCTTACCCACGCCAAGGTGCGACAGGGCAAGTTGCCGATCAAATGGCAGCAATCTGGGCTTCAGATGATCCAAAAACAGCGATGCATGACGCTAAAGTAAATCGTCAAATGCCAGCGTCTGGTAAAGATCTAGCAGAGCAAAAGCAGATCATTGCTAAGCAGTACCAATTAGGTCGTGAGCTTGGCATCAATGGCACACCGGCTATCGTGCTAGCAAGTGGTGAGTTGGTGAGTGGTTACTTACCGCCAGCACAACTTCTTCAACGTTTAGAGCAATAATCTCGTTTTCTGTATTGCCAATTTATCCCCCATGTTTTTGATTTAAGGAGTGGCCTGATTGATATCGGGCCCATTTTTATATGATAGAGATCCAACGCCGTCCTGAGGTCGACATTTCAGTCTTACCTGCTCACTTACCTGACTTGTTAAAGCGCATTTATGTGAGTCGTGGAATCGACAGTGCCGACCAACTAGAGACAGCAGCGAAAGGCTTGCACTCTTATCAAAAACTGGGCGGCATTGATGCTGCGGTTGAGCTGTTGTTCAAAGCTATTCAGCAGCAAAAACGCATCATCATTGTTGGTGACTTTGATGCCGATGGCGCGACCAGCTCGGCGCTGTCTGTTTTAGCGTTACGTATGCTCGGCAGCTCTAACGTCGACTATCTGGTACCAAACCGTTTTGAAGATGGTTATGGCTTGAGCCCTGAGGTTGTTGAACAGGCAATCGAGCTTGGTGCTGAAGTGATCATGACGGTCGACAACGGTGTATCTTCAATTGAAGGTGTTCGCTTTGCTAAAGAGAAAGGGCTAGAGGTTCTGGTTACCGATCATCACTTGCCGGGCAATGAACTGCCAATGGTCGATGCTATGGTTAACCCAAACCTTGAAAGTTGTGCTTTTCCTTCGAAAGCCCTAGCGGGGGTTGGTGTCGCTTTTTACCTGATGATGGCATTGTGTGTTCACATGCGTAAATTGGGTTGGTTTGCAGAGCGCGGCATGACAGAACCTAAGTTGATGGAACTGATTGACCTTGTGGCGCTGGGTACGGTTGCCGACGTGGTTCCACTCGATGAAAACAACCGAATTTTAGTTCATCAAGGTTTGCAACGTATTCGTGCGGGTAAAGCTCGTCCGGGCATTCAAGCCTTGATCGAAATTGCTAAGCGAGACGCTAAGCGTTTGGTGGCGTCTGACTTTGGCTTTGCTCTTGGTCCTCGTATCAATGCAGCTGGTCGATTAGACGACATGTCTTTTGGTGTTGAGCTGCTAATGAGTAACAACATCCATGCGGCTCGTCGAATGGCGAGTGAGTTAGATGGCTTGAACCAAACACGTAAAGAGATCGAAGAGGGTATGAAGCAAGAAGCGATGGCTTTTTGTGAGCGCCTTGAATTTGGTAAAGACGACCTACCTTCTGGCTTGGCACTATTCCAACGTGATTGGCACCAAGGTGTGATTGGTATTTTGGCTTCGCGTATCAAAGACAAATACCACCGCCCAGTGATTGCGTTTGCAGATGGCGGCGAAGGCAGTATCAAAGGTTCATGTCGTTCAATTCCGGGTCTGCACATGCGTGATGCATTGGACCGAATTGATACTCAAAACCCTGGCTTGATTCTTAAATTTGGTGGCCACGCAATGGCGGCTGGTTTAACCATCATGGAAAAGGACTTTGAACGCTTCAGCAAGCTGTTCAATGATGTGGTGAAGAATGAACTTGGAGAAACAGCACTGAAGGGCATTATCTTGTCTGATGGTGAGCTGTTACCAGAAGAGTTCTCGATGCACACCGCTGAAACGCTGCGTTCAGGTGGCCCGTGGGGACAAGCTTTCCCTGAGCCAATCTTCGATGGTGAGTTTAAAGTGCTGCACCAAAAGCTGGTGGGTGAAAAGCACCTTAAGCTGATGCTTGAGCCGCTCTACAAAGGCCACCCAACCAATGTGATGATTGACGGTATTGCCTTTAACGTCGACCTACGTCGCTGGCCTGATGCATCAGTAAAAACCGTTCATCTTGCATTTAAGCTCGATATCAACGAATTTCGCGGCAACCAATCGTTGCAGCTGATGATTGATCATATCGAAGCCAAATAGTGATTTTGGGCTCAATAATGCTCATCATATAGTGCCAAATTCAACAAGCTCTGTTCAAAAACAGGGCTTGTTTTCCTTCCTGCCCTTACAAAATTTACGTGTTTTTTATGCCTGTCAATTTTATATCCCATTAAGTTGTTGAATCTTGGTTCACCACTCTAAAAAATTCTGTATCTCCGTCACACTTTTGAGTACAATTCTTCGGTTAAATTCTACTCATAAATGATGAGCTAAAATGTTTGAAATCAATCCTATAAAAAACCGTCTTCAGGATGTGTCTGAGCGCACAAATATCCTGAGGGGGTATCTTTGACTATGACGCTAAGAAAGAGCGTCTAGAAGAAGTAAACGCAGAATTAGAACAACCGGATGTATGGAACGAACCTGAGCGTGCTCAAGCGCTAGGTAAAGAACGTTCTGCATTGGAAGCGGTAGTAGAAACGATCGACCAACTTGACCAAGGTGTTGAGGATGTTGATGGCCTATTAGAGCTTGCGGTTGAAGAAGAAGATCAAGAAACGTTCGATGAAATTGAACCAGAACTGGCCGAGCTTGAAGCTAAGCTAGAGAAGCTGGAATTCCGTCGTATGTTCTCTGGTGATCACGATGCATCAGATTGCTACATCGATTTACAGTCAGGTTCGGGCGGTACAGAAGCTCAAGACTGGACTTCAATGATGTTGCGCATGTACTTACGTTGGGCAGATTCGAAAGGCTTCAAGACTGAAGTTATCGAAGTGTCGGATGGCGATGTTGCTGGCCTTAAAGGCGCAACGGTACGTATTTCTGGTGAGTATGCTTACGGTTGGTTACGCACAGAGACTGGTGTTCACCGTCTAGTTCGTAAGTCACCATTTGATTCAAGTGGTCGTCGTCATACTTCATTTGCATCTGCGTTTATCTATCCTGAGATTGATGACAACATTACGATCGACATTAATCCTTCTGACCTACGTATTGACGTATACCGTGCCTCTGGCGCTGGTGGTCAGCACGTAAACACCACGGAATCAGCGGTACGTATTACTCACGTTCCGACTAACACTGTGGTTCAGTGTCAGAATGACCGTTCGCAGCATAAGAACAAAGATCAAGCGATGAAGCAGCTACGTGCTAAGCTTTTTGAACTTGAGATTCAAAAACAAAATGCTGAAAAACAAGCGAGCGAAGAGACGAAATCAGACATCGGTTGGGGCAGTCAAATCCGCTCTTACGTGCTGGATGATTCTCGTATCAAAGATTTACGCACCGGCATCGAAAACCGTAATACTCAAGCGGTTCTTGACGGTGACTTAGACAAGTTTATTGAAGCTAGCCTGAAATCAGGTCTGTAAGCTTTATCAACTATTAAGCTTTACCAATAATATTGGTAAAAATGCCTATATTTACAAAAATATAGCGGTCCAAATTTTAAAAGCAGGGTACATCTCTAATGACTGATGCTGTTCAAAACGAAAACGCACAAGAAGCTTCTTCACCTGAAGAGAACAAACTAATCGCTGAGCGCCGCAGCAAGCTGGATCACATCCGCCAAAACTGCAAAGCTAACGGTCACCCAAATGACTTCCGTCGTGAGCACCTAGCTGGCGATCTTCAAGCGGAATTCGGTGAGAAGACTAAGGAAGAGCTAGAAGAGCTTAACCACATCGTTGCGATCGCTGGTCGTGTTATGGCGAAGCGTGGTCCATTCCTTGCGATTCAAGAAACTTCTGGTCGTATCCAAGCATACGCAGCGAAAGACGTTCAAAAAGTACTGAAAGAGAAGTACCAAGGCCTAGATATTGGTGACATCATCGGTGTTAAAGGTGCGCTTCACAAATCAGGTAAAGGCGACCTTTACGTGAACATGGAAGAGTTTGAATTGCTGACTAAAGCACTTCGTCCTCTACCAGAGAAGTTCCACGGTCTAACTGACCAAGAGATGCGTTACCGTCAGCGTTACGTTGACCTAATCGTGAACGAAGATTCTCGTAATGCATTCATCGTGCGTTCTAAGCTTGTATCTTCAATCCGTAACTTCATGAGCGCGAAAGGCTACCTAGAAGTTGAAACGCCAATGATGCACGTGATCCCGGGTGGCGCAACTGCACGTCCGTTCATCACTCATCACAATGCACTAGACATCGACATGTACCTACGTGTTGCACCAGAGCTTTACCTTAAGCGTCTAGTGGTGGGTGGTTTTGACCGTGTATTCGAGATCAACCGTAACTTCCGTAACGAAGGTCTATCTCCACGTCACAACCCAGAATTCACAATGATGGAATTCTACCAAGCGTACTCTGACTACAAAGACCTTATGGATCTGACAGAAGAGATGCTAAGCACGGCAGCAATGGACGTTCTTGGTTCTACTTCTATGCCTTACGGTGACGAAACGGTTGAGTTCGGTGGCACTTACGCTCGCATGAGCATGTTCGATGCAATCAAACACTACAACCCTGAGCACGCTGAGATTCAAGCGCTAACAGAAGCAGACCTACAAGACCGTGAAAAGATGGTTGCTATCGCAAAATCTGTAAACGTAGACGTAGAAACGTTCTGGACATGTGGTCAGCTTCTAGAAGAGATCTTTGGTGAAACGGCTGAGCCTCAGCTAATTCAACCAACGTTCATCACTGGCTACCCAGCGGACATCTCTCCTCTAGCTCGTCGTAGCGATGACAACCCGTTCTTCACAGACCGTTTTGAGTTCTTCATCGGTGGCCGTGAAGTTGCGAATGGTTTCTCTGAGCTTAACGATGCACAAGACCAAGACGAGCGTTTTAAAGCGCAAGTTAACGCGAAAGACGCGGGTGATGACGAAGCGATGTACTACGATGCAGACTACATTACTGCACTAGAGCACGGCCTACCGCCAACAGCGGGTCAAGGTATCGGTATCGACCGTCTAGCAATGCTATTTACAAACACGCACACAATCCGTGACGTGATCTTGTTCCCGGCAATGCGTCCACAGGCGTAATTCTCGCTTATAGGGCGTAACAGCCTATGTAATTAAAAAGCCACCTTCGGGTGTAATGCCGATCAGTTAAAG
>NZ_JBFRPB010000046.1:0-1633 GCF_041471785.1 Vibrio sp. 10N.261.51.C6
ATGCTGTGTCTGCGTTTGCGCTGCTTTAGTCGGTAGCACCTTAATCTACGCCGTATCCATTCGTCTAAGCGCTGCATTGCACTTTTACTAACAGTAAGCTTGAAGTAGTGTTGCCATCCTCTTAGATATTGAGTTAACTCCGTGATTATCACCTGTAACTCTCGTCCTCGATTTCGCTTCGTTATCTGACGTACTCGCTTCTTCATTTGAGCTTGTGCCGTCTTCGATATCCCGATTCTTCCGTCTATCTGGAAGCGGTGGCTTAGGTAAGTTCGCTTTGTCACTCTCGTTGCTGCACTTTTCTTACGGTTTACCGTCAGCTTTAGTTTCTGCTCCAAGAACTCCGTTATCGACTCTCTGACTCGATGAGCGGCTTCCTCACTACGCACGTAGATTTGACAGTCATCTGCATATCGACAGAACTTATGCCCTCTACGCTCTAGCTCTTTATCCAGTTCATCTAATACAATATTTGATAGTAGCGGAGATAATGGCCCACCCTGGGGTGTGCCTCGTTGTCTCTGCTCAACTAGTCCATGTCGCATTATGCCTACCTGTAGGTATGACCTAATTAGCTTCAACACGCGTTTATCAGCAATATCTTGTGACAGCCTGTGCATTAGCCTATCGTGATTCACTGTATCGAAGTATTTTGCTAGGTCGATATCTACTACATAACCTCGACCCTCTCGGATGTAGCGACTGGCGGCCGACAATGCATGGTGCGCACTGCGGTTGGGTCTAAACCCGTAACTACTGTCGGAGAACTTCGGCTCATAGATACATGACAGCACTGATGTGATTGCCTGTTGGACTACCCTATCAAGGACTGTTGGGATACCTAATTGCCTTACGCCACCACTAGCTTTGGGGATTTCTACACCAAGAACAGGTTGAGGTTGATAGCTTCCATCCAGAAGACTCTGGCGAAGCTCTTGCCCGTTTGATGCCTGTCGAAGTCTTGAGATAGTGGCGTTGATGTCGAGCTTGTCGACTCCTGCACACCCTTTGTTCTTCTTCACGCGTCTAAGAGCTTGATTCAAATTGGTTGAGGAGCAGATTTGCTCCATCAACGAAGTTGAGGTCACCAAGACTCGCCCTCCTGTCTACGCCGACCATGCTTGTCATTCTTCGTATCCATGAGCTTTACTTGCGGTATTGCCCTTTGGGACGTAGAGATGAGTTTCATCTTGCTATGACTCCACATGATTGAGTGTCTAGTGACTGCTTCTTGATATATTCAGTTCAGGCCTTCCTTTGAGTTGTACATTCTCAAAGTACTATGCCTTCTGCTGACTTCTTATTGCTCATCACACAACATCACTGCTGTATTAGTCTCTATTGAGACAAACCATAAGATCTCCCGAGGTAAGACGTTGTTCTTTCCCTTGGCTGTGCCTGATTTACCACTACACACTTCCCGTCGAGGCATTGGGCTATTCTATCTATGGCTAGGTTGCCCAAGTTGTAATGGCCTACTATCAGATTTCTGTTCGTCACAACCAAGTTTTGCCATTTGCTTCCTTCAGATTTCACCTCACGGTGAACACCCTTGCATAGGCTAACGGTTCTCGCTCGACTGAGCCCGTAGAGGACTTTCACCTCCTAGATCAACGCCATGCTCGGCGCACCA
>NZ_JBFRPB010000047.1:0-59304 GCF_041471785.1 Vibrio sp. 10N.261.51.C6
TGCTCGGCGCACCAACAAAAAAGGCCTCGCAATGCGAGGCCTTTGGTTTTTTATCTATCAGAAGAGATTAGTCGCGAAGTGCTGCGCCGAATTTCTCTGAGATTGAAGCTACGATAGCATCTACTGAACCAGCGATGTCTGCATCTTCAAGTGTGCGCTCTACAGACTGTAGGCTAAGTGCGATTGCTAGGCTCTTCTTACCTTCTTCAACGCCTTGACCAACGTATACGTCGAACAGTTTAGCGCCTGTTAGGAATTCGCCACCAGCAGCGATACACGCTTCTACGATGTCGCCAGAAGCTACGGCTTCGTCAACAACTACTGCGATATCACGACGGTTTGCAGGGAACTTAGATACGGCTACTGCTTCTGGAAGCACGCGAGTGTTGATAGCTGCCCATTCGATTTCGAATACGATAGTGCGGCCGTTAAGACCAAACTTACGCTCTAGTTCTGGGTGAACAGTACCAATGATACCCACTTCTTTACCGTCTACTACGATAGCCGCAGTTTGACCTGGGTGAAGTGCTGGGTGCTTCGCTGCTTTGAAGCTGTATGCGATTTCGTTTGCTGAAAGCTCAAGAACGGCTTCTAGGTCACCTTTAAGATCGAAGAAATCTACAGTGTTCGTTGCCATGTCCCAGTGCTCTTCGCCACGAGTACCAGAGATAACGCCCGCAAGCATCATTTCTTGGCGCATGCCGTTTTCAGCCGTTGCTTCAGGGATGAAACGTAGGCCTGATTCGAATAGACGAACGCGAGACTGTTGACGCTTCTGGTTGTGAACAACTGTGTTTAGTAGACCTTGAATTAGGCCAAGACGCATTGCTGACATGTCCGCAGAGATTGGGAATGGCAGGATTAGCGGCTCAACACCAGGTACAACAAGCTTTTGCTGCTCTGGTTCTACGAAGCTGTATGTGATTGCTTCGTGGTAGCCACGGTCTACAAGAAGGTCACGAACGCGCTTAAGCGGTTGGTTAGCTTCTTTGTGGTCATTCATTTTAAGTGCCGCTTTAGGCGCTTGGTTTGGAATGTTATCGTAACCGTAGATACGACCTACTTCTTCAATTAGGTCTTGCTCGATTGCGATATCAAAACGCCAAGATGGAGACGTTGCCGTCCAACCAGCGTCAGTCGTTTCAACGTTACAACCTAGGCGAGTAAGAATTTCCACTACGTCTGTAGATGGGATTTCGTGACCTAGTAGGCTGTCTAGCTTAGCGCGACGTAGAGCAACTACGTTTGCTTTAGGAAGATCAGCTTCAGATTCGCTGCCGTTTACTGGCGCAACTTCACCACCGCAGATTTCAACTAGAAGCTGTGTTGCACGCTCCATTGCTGCTGCTTGTAGTGTTGAATCAACACCACGTTCGAAACGTAGAGAAGAATCAGTGTGAAGGCCGTAAGCACGCGCGCGACCACGGATGTGATCCGGTGCGAAGAATGCTGCTTCAAGAAGTACGTCTGTTGTTTCAGTAGTAACACCTGAATCTTGACCGCCAAAGATACCAGCGATTGCTAGTGCTTTGTTGTGGTCAGCGATAACAAGCGTGTTGCTGTTTAGTTCAGCTTCGTTGCCATCTAGAAGTGTTAGCTTTTCGCCCTGCTCTGCTAGACGAACCACGATACCGCCTTCGATCTTAGCGAGATCAAATGCGTGCATAGGTTGGCCTTGCTCTAGCATCACGTAGTTTGTGATGTCTACCACTGGGTCGATTGAACGGATACCACAACGACGCAGTTTTTCTTGCATCCAGATTGGAGATTCCGCTTTCACGTTTACGTTCTTAACCACACGGCCAAGGTAACGTGGACAAGCATCAGTTGCTTTGATTTCAACAGATACTGTGTCTTCAATGCTTGTTGCAACAGCGTCAACTGTTGGCTCTGTAACGTCTGCGCGGTTTAGTACGCCAACTTCACGAGCAAGGCCACGGATGCTGAAGCAGTCTGCGCGGTTTGCTGTTAGGTCTACGTCGATAGTTACGTCGTTAAGCTCAAGAAGCTCACGTACGTCCATGCCTAGCGTTGTGCCTTCTGGTAGCTCAAGGATGCCGTCAGACTCTACGTCGATACCTAGCTCAGAGAAAGAACAAAGCATGCCGTGCGATGGAACGCCACGTAGTTTTGCTTTCTTGATTTTGAAGTTACCAGGCAGTACTGCGCCAACTGTTGCTACTGCTACAATTAGGCCAAGACGACAGTTAGATGCACCACATACGATGTCTAAAAGCTCTTCTTCGCCGATATCAATTTTTGTAACTTGTAGTTTGTCTGCGTCTGGGTGCTGACCGCACTCAACCACTTTACCTACTTTAACGCCGGTGAATTCACCAGCAACAGGTTCTACATCGTCAACTTCCAAACCAGCCATAGTGATTTGGTGAGCTAGCTCTTCGCTGTTAATTGCAGGTTTAACCCACTCGCGTAGCCAAGATTCACTGAATTTCATAGTTTCGACTGCCCCGGATTACTTGAATTGTTTAAGGAAACGAAGGTCGTTCTCGAAGAACGCACGAAGGTCATTTACGCCGTAACGAAGCATCGTTAGACGCTCTACACCCATACCGAATGCAAAACCAGAGTATTTCTCAGGGTCGATGCCAACAGAGCGAAGTACGTTAGGGTGAACCATGCCACAGCCTAGAACTTCTAGCCATTTGCCATCTTTACGTTTCACGTCAACTTCAGCTGAAGGCTCTGTGAACGGGAAGAATGAAGGACGGAAACGCACTTCAACTTCTTCTTCAAAGAAGTTACAAAGGAAATCGTTAAGAATGCCTTTAAGTTGTGCGAAGTTTACGTTCTCATCAACTAACATACCTTCCACTTGGTGGAACATTGGCGTGTGAGTTTGATCGTAGTCGTTACGGTAAACACGACCCGGAGCAATGAAGCGGAATGGCGGTTTGCCGTTTTCCATCGTACGGATTTGAACACCAGAAGTGTGCGTACGTAGCATGAGATCAGGGTTGAAGAAGAAAGTATCGTGATCAGTACGAGCTGGGTGATCGTCTGCGATGTTTAGTGCATCAAAGTTGTGGAATGCATCTTCGATCTCAGGGCCAGACTCAGTGCTAAAGCCAAGCTCACCAAAGAACTGTTCGATACGCTCAACAGTGCGAGTAACTGGGTGAAGACCACCGTTCTCAATGCGACGACCTGGTAGGCTCACATCGATAGTTTCTTCAGCTAGTTTCGCTTCAAGCTCTGCACGTTGTAGTGCGTCTTTGCGAGCTGCGATCGCTTGTTGAACAGCACCTTTCGCTTTGTTGATCTCTTGACCAGCAGTGCGACGCTCTTCAGGTGGAAGTTTACCTAGGCTTTGTAGTTGAAGAGTTAGTTCACCCTTCTTACCTAAATACTGAACTCGCACTTCATCAAGTGCGACTAACGAATCTGCTGTATCAATAGCAGTCGTTGCATTAGCAATGATCTCTTCTAGATGTTGCATCATTTCCTCATCTACCAGTTGGTAGTGTCCGTATCGGATGATTAGTTTTTTTAGATAGCTACACATAGTAATCAAACACGCAACCAATGCCAAATTGAATCGCTAAAAGAACAAGTTATTGCCTAAAAACACGGCAAATTTAACAGGATATTAATGAGGAGTAGGAAGAAGTGGAACAATTACAGGTTCTACTTCTTAATTTGGAAATGACCTGAAGGCTAGATCTGAATAGAACAAACGCTGTTCTTCCCTGCGTTTTTTGCTAAATAGACGGACTCATCCGCCGCTTTAATCAATTCGTTCATGGTTTCGAATTCTTGGGTCATTTCAGCGACACCGACACTAATACTGCCAATCCAAACTTGATGACTGGTTTCAACCTCTAATTCAGACACTTTCTGTCGAGCGGTTTCCGCGATGTACATCCCACCTTTAAGGTCGGTGTTTGGGCAAATAACCAAGAACTCATCGCCACCTAACCGGCAAACAATATCATCATTACGGAACGTGTTTTTCAGTTCACGCGAGAGGGTTTGTAGCACCAAGTCGCCTGCATCATGGCCGCTGGTGTCATTAATGCGCTTGAAGTGGTCGGCATCAATCATAATACACACTAAAGGCATACCCAGTTCTTTGGAGTCTTGCCAATGCAGCGCTAACTGTTTAAAAGCACTACGACGGTTATGCAAATTAGTAAGAGAGTCGGTTAATGACAGTTCTTCAAGTCTCTTATTCGCTCGTTTTAATTCTGCCGTACGTTCCTCAACTTTATCTTCGAGTAACTGGTTGAAGCGTAACAACTGTTTGTTTCGTTCAGAGACTTGTTCAAACAGGCCGTTAAGCGCAGCCAACAGCGGGACAGTCGCAGAATCTTGCTGCTTTTCTTCCGCTTCAAAGGCTTGCAGAGGTGTCGCGCCCTCTTCTATCGCGGTCATTTGTCGCGCCATGTTTTGGTCGATGCCGAGGATGTGGTAAGCAAGCCAGTGGATCAATAAATCAAGTAACTGCCGTGCTGACGACTGATCTTCTTCCATGATGAAAGCTTGCATACTGTAGATATCTTGCATAAATACACGATGCACTTTGATATGCTCTTCAATGTGTCGCTCATACACACCGCAATCTCTCATCAAAGATTCTTCTTCTTTAAAGTGAAATTCGGCATAGCATGTGAGATCGAGTAAAGCGACGTTTATGTCGTCGATAGAGATAGTGTTCTCTGACAACAGATTTCCGTAGTGGTTGATAATACCAACAAGATATTGATGCTGTTCATCTACAACACCAATGCCTGTTTCAAAGTTTTTATCCCAATTAAATGAATTCATAAATCCCTTAAGGCCGATACCACCAGCACGATTTACATGCATATTCGGAGGTTATAGATACTGAAAAAATATAACCATTTTACATGTAGGTTTATTCGATTGTTTGATCCACTTTATAAAAAGACGACTTTGAACATTCTAAATATGGCTCATCTTAAATTTGAGACGTCCCCCCCCAACAGGAACGCCCCACGAAGCTAACATTAGAAATAATATTCCAACGCCATCTCAACAAAGTCATCCTTGCGTGCGAAGAACAACAAGTCCTCTGGGGTTTCGTTCTCAAACAACCAAGCATTCAGTCGCCACTTGAGATTGTTGTTAATACGGCTCGATGCCTCTAGCTTGGCACTGTAGACATCACTGTTATCTAAGTCTTGAGTGATACCAGTAAGCACTTCGGTGCCGTCTTCATCGTTCAAAGCGAAACGTGCCCCAAGGAACACATCACTTTGGCCGATGGTTTGGGCATTGTTGCCTCGGCTGTCATACAGGTATTCAGCGATGAAGCCGATGTCCCAGTACGATTCAAGCGCCCCTACCCAAGTGTATTCAAAGCCTGTCGCCACGCCGGTATGGTTGTCGTAGCTGTCGCGATAAATGCTTTCCAGCTTCCATAACCAGTCACCGATAATGCCTTGAACATCCAATCCGAAGTGTTGCATTTGGGCGTAGTATGGCTTGAGTTGATTGCCTTCCACACGGTAATAAGGGTCGCGGTTTGTGCCGCCTAAGTAGCTTAAACCGACATCCCAATCACCGTACATTTGGCTGTAACGCAATGCCACATCAACGTGTTTTTCTTCTCGTGAAGATTCGTAAAGCGCATCGTCCGATACTGGCACGGTTGGCCTTAATCGACCGTCTTCGCCTGCGAATGTACGCTCACGAAAATACGGCAGTAACATGGCGTCTATGGTGCCCCACTCTTTTATCGAGGTGAAGTGCACCATAGGCTGACCTAACTTGGATTCGCCATCGACCGATTCAATGGCATCGGTCTGGTTTACCACATCCACTAAATGCGCCGATTCGGTTACGCCCCAAAATACCTTTCCAACACCCGCTCGCAGTTCGTAATCATCCCAATAGGTTAAATACAAGGCTTCGCGAATATCACCATGAGTTCGTTCATCGTCTTCACTGTCTAGGCGATAAAACGGGGTGAAGGTAATGCTGCCGTTGCCCTCTTGTTGCTCCCAGTAAAACTCTGGCTGCAACACCAGTGAGCTTTGTCCTTTGTCTTGCCCTTGTAAGCCGTCGCTAAAGAACTGCCTATGTTCAAGGTTAACCTGCCCTGCGATATCAGGACTAAAGCCTGCCGCCACACAAGGCAACGACACCTGCATAAGCCCGACGGTCGCCGCCAAGGTTAAGGATAATTGGGTTCCTGTTGCCACAATCCTTTTCATATTCCTGCCTTATTTCGCACGTTTTAGTGTGTTCTTTTGGAAATCCTTGTCTTTAAGACCGGTCTGGAACACTAAATCTGTCGTGGTTAATACGGTGCTTTTGCCTGTTTGATGGTTTTGCATCGCCATGGTGTGTGCGCGCCAGTATTGGTTTAGGTACTGTTTGTAATCTTGGAACGATAGAGTTTTAAGCAGTGCGCCTTTGCGGTCGTAAAACTCGACTTTCATTGGGCGGTAGTGCTGTTGGTCTAGCCATACCTTTTGCATGGTGTAGCCTGAGTTTTTATCGGTCGGTACTTGCTCTAAAACAAAGGTGTCTACGCCTTCCAGTTTCGCGTCTTCAATGTAGTTGAAGGTGTACTTTTCAAGTTCAAACGAGCTTAAGTCCTCATACGCAAATTCACTGCCCATAAACGGGCCAGATTTGTTGCGTGAAGAGATGCGTTTTACACGCTTGAGTGCAGGAAGATACAACCACTGGTCATCGGATTTGGTGATGTGCGAATGGTTTAGGAAAGCCGTGCCTTTTACGTCGCGTGGTTCATCAAAAATGGTTAAGCCTTTGTCGCCATCGTCATCGACTTCCAAAGATTTCAATCGCATCAGACGTGTACTGCTTTCGCCCTGCTTGTTGCGAAGTAGCATTTCCATGGTTGCGACAGAATCGCCCCACCCGACATCGACCGCTTTACGTTGCTCGGCAATTTCTAAGCCTTTCGCAGGGTCTGCTAACGCTGGGAAAGCGGCGAATGTGCTCAGTGCCAACGAGCTAACAGTAAGTAATGTAGTAGCGAATGTTTGTTTAACGCTTTTCATAAATATCTCCTTGAGTCAGCCCACCGCAGCAGGTCGACGTTTCCTTATTTGGTCGAAGTAGTCAGTTCGGCTGTCGATCTGGGCTGCGACTTGGTATCTGGCTTTGATTCGTGCTGAGTTTTAGCTGAATAGTGGGTCTGTTTGTCGAAGATCATCAGTAAGCTTGGTAGCAAGATGAAATCGACCACCAGCGCAATGAAAATCACAATCGCGCTGAGTAAGCCCATGTCGGAGTTGAGTCTGAAGCTCGACATCGCCAGTACAGAGAAACCGGCCACTAGCACAACAGTGGTGATCCACAAAGCGCGACCTACGGTGTGGAAAGCGTATCGAACCGCTTCTTCTGCTGATTTCCCTTCGATTCTTGCGCGCTGGTATTTACTCAAGAAGTGCACCGCATCATCAACCACGATACCCAACGTGAGCGTGACCACGACTGACAAACCGAGGTTGATTTCACCTGAGATAAGCGCCCATAAACCAAAGCCAATGATCGCAGGCGCAATGTTGGGCACTAGGCTGATCATGCCTAAGCGAACCGAGCGCAATGCAAAGATCATCAAGCCAGAGATAAGCACTAGGGTGATAGGCAAAGTTGATATCATGCTCGCCATGTTGGTTTCGCCAATGTGGGCAAACATCAGTGATGGGCTCGAAGCCACCACTTCATATTGCGGTGCATTGGCTGCAAACCATGAGTAAATGCGCTCTTCGAGTTCGACTAGCTCAACGCTGCCAAGGTTATCGACGGTGAGTACCATTTTGATCGATGATTTATCGACGTTGATCTGGTTGTTCAAGTCCAAGCCGTACGGCAGAGACATTTCGTAAAGCAGCAGATATTGCGCGGCAAGTTCACGGTTCAGCGGTAGCTTGTAGTAGCTGTCGTCGTCGGCATGCATATTCTTGTTCAAACGCATATAAACATCAGAAAGCGTTGCCACATGGTCAGTTTCTGGTTGAACGCGTAGCCACTTAGTAAAGTCACCAATTGCTTGCAAGAACACAGGATCAGCAATCGCTTGAGACTCGTTAGTTTTCACTGCGATACTGAGGGTTGTCATGCCGCTTACGGTCTCTTCCATGAAGTCAGCCGCTTGTCTGAATTCACTTGAGGTATCGAAATACTTCACCGATTCATCGTTGACTTTGTTGAGCGGAATTAACGCGGCAGCGCCAACAATCACTAGCGTAGAAATCGGCAGCAGTGCTTTACGGTTAGTTACGACAAAATCGCCCAGCTTATCCATGAAGGTGACTTTGTCTGCCGCCTTAGGGTTGGCAGGTAGACGTTTGACTGGCAGCAGTTTTAGCAACGCTGGCAACATAGTCACAGACAAGAAGCACGCAATAAGTACACCCAGTGCCGACAAGTTACCGAAATCACGCAGCACTGGTGAGTCCGACATGTTCATCATCAGGAAACCAATCGCAGTGGTCACCGAGGTGATCAGAATCGGCATCGCATTGAGCTTGATGCTGTATTGAATGGCTTGTGCTTTCTCCATACCGCGCTGCATCGCTTGTCTCATGGTCACAATCACGTGAACACAATCAGCCACCGCCAAAGTTAAAACCAAGGTTGGCACATTCACGGTTGCGGTACTCAAGAACATCCCTGCCCAACCAGACAATCCCATGGTGGCAACAATCGAAGAGATGATCACAATGAGCGTCGCCACCACACTAAAGAACGAGCGCAGCATAAAGGTCAGGAACACCAGTACCACCAACAGCATTAAGGGAACGAGCGTTGAGCTGTCTTCTTGAGCCGAAGTCATAAACGCGTTGTTCATGGCTATGATGCCCGCTTTATGGAATTCGACATTAGGATACTGAGCTTGGTACTTGCCGATCATGGTATTGATTGCTGCAATCACCTCTTGCACTTCTGCGGTTTTGTCCACTTCTGGCAGTTGCACGGTGACGTTCACAATCGTCACATCGCCAGAGGCCGACACCAAGGCATTCTTGAGCAACGGCTCGTTAAGGGCGATCTGTTTTACTTTGGCGATGCGTTCTGGTGTGTGTTCGTACTCTTCATACAGCAAGTCTTCTACCAAAAGATCATCTTCAATGGCTTCGGTGTGCTGATAATTAGCAAGGGAATCGACACGGCTTGAATACGGGATCTGCCACGCATCAACCGTGAGATTTTGAATCAGGGTGAGAGTTTCAGGGGTGAAGACATTGCCATCTTCAGGTGCGACAACAATCGCAAGGTTGTCGGTTTTTGCAAAGGTGGTTTGGATTTCATCGAACGCCATCAACTGCTTGTTGGTGCCTTCGAAGAAGATGTTGTAGTCCCCTCTAAAGTAGAGGTTCTTAGCCCCTAATGCAGAGAGAATGATGATTGAAAACACCACCAGCAGAACGATAAACGAACGCTTGGTAGGTATTGAGTGCCAACTGTTTAGATCTGTGTTTGCGCTATCGGCATTAGGGTTATCTCGGTTTTGCTGATCGAACGTGGGCTTCTGGCTGTCATGTTTCATCACAGTCTCCATTTGTGACGATTCGTCATATTTGTGTCATAAAAAGCCAGCCGAAGCTGACAAAAGACACAATGCTTAGTCAAACACTCAAGAAAACAGCAACCACAGTCGGTCAGTCTCAAGTTTGTGACGAATCGTCAAAAATGGTTATTAATAAACCCACATGTGTGGGCTTAACGGAAGCTATCGACCTACAGACTCTAAGTAAGCGATCTCTTCACTGAACAGTTCTTGTTCTACACGACGCCAAGTTTTGCGGTAATCCCAGTCACTAGAAAGGGGCTGCCAATTTAGGCCGTCTAGAATCATGTTCGCGTTGTGTAATACTGAATACGGGTCTTGTAACCGCTTAATACAATGACTGTTTGATGCGTTCTGTGACAAGGCATTTGAACCAAATGCGATTGACCAGTTAGCAAAAACGATGGCATCTGAGCCAACGCCAGAAGAGAACTTTAGGTCACCCGCTTCTACCGCTTGGTTAACCATAGAGTCGCATTGATCAATCACCAACTCTTCCAGTTCATTCATCTCGGCGACGCGTGCACTAGACGCTTTCTCTAGTACCCACGGGCTTTTAGCCATGATCGCACAGGTTGATAGTACCGGTTCCATGCGAGCATAGATTCGGTAAGCAACGTGCAATGCGACGATCTTTTCACGTGTGTTGCCTTCAAACTCTCCAGAGCGAGCAAACATCATTGCTTCTGTCTTGAGAGAGTGAATACATAACGCTAAAACGACGTCTTCTTTGCTGCAAAAGTGATTGTATATCGTACCTTTAGAATAAGAGCTCGCTGCCGTTAGCTTGTCCATCGTGAGGTTTCCGAACCCTTGTTCTCGAACCAGATCTTTTGCTAACAACATCAACTCTACTTCTCGGTCTGCAATAGACTGCTGCTTTTTAGACAACACGCCTTTGCAACCAAAGATACCTTGTTTATCGCCTTTACAACCAAAGCCAAACATAATTTTTTAGTCCGTATATGAGCTTAGCCGTTATCTAAGCTTCGCCAGTATTTAAAACACTCCTATCCAATATATTAACACGAATAGTAAATTCATGTAGTTAACCATTTTGTGACGCTTCGTCATTTCTGACTTATCGTCATAATAGCGCAAATATTGATCATATTAAGGGGTTTTATAAATTAAATACATTTTGTGAATGGAAAGAGAATAAATGGGATATAGCTAAGAAAATCATCAATAGTTGACCTAAAGAGAAGACTTTAAAAGAAGACCTGTATTGTGACCAACAGAATGTGGACGCGAATTGGGCATTCTTAACCTAACAAAGAATGTCGGCACTTTAAGCTGCTATGCGTATTCATGCCCAATGATTCCTAGCTTAAACCACAAGAATGAATGACTGTAGGCTTACTTTATGGGGCAGACGTCTCCTTATGGTCAATATTTGGCTTACTAATGCCGTTTTCTGTTAAGTTGCTATAAATTCGGTAAGGGGTGACTTACAATAGTGACAACGACTTACCTTTTTTGAGAACACGATATTGAGCGCCAAATATTCTTATTTAGCTTGGCAAGTGAATACTTCTAGCCCTGCAGAAAAGCTGGTTTTATTGATGCTTGCAGACGGTGCTGACGAATTCGGCTACACCAATGTGTGCCTACAAACAGCAGGTCAACTTTGTGCTCTCTCTACGTTTGGTTTAGCCGACTGTCTTAAGTGTTTAGTCGACCAAGGTTTTCTCGATAAGGTAAAAGTAGATTATCGGGATAAAAAAGAGATTCACGTTTTCAAAATGCTCATTGAGCAAGAGCAAACTGCGGCGCACGTTGAGGTTCAACCGACCAATAGTATTCCGGTCTACTCTACGGCACCTGCACCTGCACCTGCACCTGCACCTGCACCTAAGTTTCAGCCTGCTCCGGCACCAATGCAACATATGCAGCAGGCCCCTCGCCCACAAGGTCGAGGCTCAATGAACAGCAACACCGTCTCTACTCATGATCTCAACGAAGAAGAGATACCATCATGGGCAGAACGTGCGTTTAAATTCTCCGGTTTGACCGGTGACCATAGTTTAGTATGGAAGAAATTTGTCCTCTGGTATAAAGCCAAAGCCAATGAATTAATGCCATTATCTCGGATTGAATCCAAGCTGCAGTACTGGCTAGTTAACGAGAAGCAAAATGAAAGACAACAACAGCAGAAGACCTCTCAATATTCAGGAAATGCAGGACAAGCTCAAGGAAATGGGTATAGACAAAAGCTTAGCCCATCTGAACGCTTCAGGCAGCAGCTCATTCAAAAAGGCAAAAAGCCAACCTTCTGAGCCAGCTCAACCTGTTGTACCTGACGCTACAGGTCCATTAGTACCTGAAGTGATTGAAGCGCAAAGTACCGAAGTGAAAGTAGCGGCTGCACAAGCTGCGGATTCTGGTGCGTCTCAACAAGTACCTGTTGTTGATCAAGATCCTGCAGAGCTGGAACTAACCGATTGGTGTATTCACGTGTTCGGCTCTTTCTTGAGCGTGTACGAAACGCAGTGGGAATATCAGTACGGTAGTGAGCCAAGCGGTAAGTTCATTGAGTTTGCCAACTCAGTCGATTCAGACGGCCTTAACCGCGTGCTAATGCACTGTCATGAACGTATTCAACTTGGCAACAGTTGGCCGCCGCAAATGGGTGAGCTTTGGATCCTGAAAGATTCTTTGACTGAAGAAGAGTTGTTGGATAGCCGTATTCGAGTGTTGTCACGCTCTGCAGATAATAAGATTGAGCAATGGTTAATCCAGAATAAACTGTACGATTTAAAGCGCACGGCTGAAAACAAACTCGATGGCCTGTTCAAGAAGTATTACTTGGAAGCGAAACGTTTAGATGAGAAAGGCATGCTTGAAACTGAGTTACCAGAATTCCTTCTTGCCGCTAACTCTGTAAAGAACCTGAACGATTTAAAACGTGAAGAGTACGAAAGTAAACACGGTAAATCGATTAACCCAAGAATTCAGCGTATTCTGAACAGTAAAAAATAACCATCCGCTTGCTATCTGTTATAAGAAAACAGAGTTGCAATTACCCGGTTAACAGATACAAAAATGCCAGCTATCAAGCTGGCATTTTTTATGAATTCTAACGAACTCTTTAACGACTATCCGACCGTTATTTACGATCGTTTTACTGATTGATCACAGTAGGTGAATAGTTGCGTTTAGAGAGAAAACGCCAGAGTCGTCATCTTTCATTTTGAAGTTTTGGTAGCTAGCGCCTACAGATAGTGGACCAAAGATAAAGTATTCAGCGCCTACAGCGTACATTACGTCTACATCGTCTTGCTTGAAGTTATCGCCTTTCACTTCGTATGAGTGAAGACCACCCTTCGCGTATACGTGAAGAGGACCGAAGTCGATGCTTGGTTTGATCGCTAGGTAAGCAGTGCTTACGTCAACACCTTGTTTAGCACGGTTGCCGTAGCTAACGTTGTCGAAAGAACCTAGATCCCAGTAACCCGCTTCAACACCGATTAGTGGAAGGATACCTGTACCTACGTGGATGCCCACCGCGTTTTCATCTTCACCAGCGAATGAGTTTTGACCACCCATTACACCGCCGTACAACCAAGAATCAGCCATTGCTGTTGAAGATGCACCTAGTAGTGCTAGTGCCAATAACGTTTTTTTCATATTCGACCTTTTCGTCCTAGTGGCAGGCCTTGAGTGGTAATAAATTGCCACCAAGTCGCCCTGTATGTAATAACTATTCAATTAGTAATGCAATAAGCAAGATTTATACCCAAACCTTGCCATTGCGTCTAGCTTTATTCCTTTAGCAAGCATCAATCGCGTTTTTAACACGCTTATCTGATACTGGGTAAGGCGTACCGAGCTGCTGTGCGAAGAAGCTTACACGAAGCTCTTCTATCATCCAACGCACCTCTTTTACATTTTCTGGAACCGCGATCCCTTTTGGAATTTTATTCAGCAGTTCTTTGTAATCATTCATTACTGACTCAACTTTGATCATGTGAAGACGATCTTTGTTCGGGTCAATTGGCAGTTTTTCCATTCGACGCTCAATAGCTTTCATATAGCGTAGAATATCCGGCAAGCGTTTCCACCCGCATTCTGTGGCAAACCCCTTAAAAATCAAGCCTTCTACCTGAGCTTTAATGTCAGAAAGTGCGAATGCCATAGAAAGATCCACGCGTCCTTTCAGCTTTTTACTGATGCTGAATGCCGTGGTTAGGATGGTTTCAACCTGTTGAGCAATCTCTACTACGGTATCACCCAGCTCTGCACGTACGTGTTCTTTCAGAGCTTCAAACTGCTCTGGTTCCCAAACCAAACCGCCCTTCTCTTCAATCAGCTTATCAATACCACAAGCGATACAGTCATCGATAAGATCGAGTACCTGTCCGTATGGGTTGAAGTACAAGCCAAGTTTCGATTTGTTCGGCAGGTTCGAGTGCAAATATTTGATCGGTGATGGCACGTTCAACAAGATTAAACGACGCTGACCCGATTTCATTGCCGAGATTTGCTCTTGCTCGGTTTCGAACAGTTTGATCTCTACGCTGTCTTTAGAATCCACCAGCGCTGGGAAGGCTTTAACATCGTAGCCGCCGCGTTTCTGCTGATACACTTTTGGTAACTCACCAAAGCTCCAGGTATGCAGGTTCTGTTGTTCAATATCGTCGTCAGCAACCTTAGAAAGCGTTTCTTGAACCTTGTCTTTCAGACTTTCTTTTAGCTCATGCAGGTCTTTCTGTTCTTTCAGCTTACGCTTGCGATGATCTACAGCGCGGAATGTTACCTTTAAGTGCTCTGGAATCTGGTCTAACTTCCAGTCATCACGTACCACTTCCACACCCGTCATGCGGCGTAGCTCTTTCTCAAGAGAATCCAGTAACGGTGCTTCAAGCGGTGTCACACGTGCCAAGAATGCATCTGCGTAGTTTGGCGCAGGTACAAAGTTACGGCGTAGCGTTTTAGGTAACGACTTAATCAAGCTAATTACTAGCTCTTGACGTAGACCCGGGATCTGCCAATCAAAACCGTTCTGGTCGATCTGGTTCAAGATAGGCAGCGGAATGTGTACCGTTACACCATCGTTATCGTCGCCCGGCTCAAATTGGTAACTCAGCTTGAGCTTGATACCGTTTTGGTGCCAGAAGTTCGGGTAATCCAGATCGGTAACGTGGCTAGCATCACCGCGGAACAGCATCGATTTTTCAAAGTTAAGCAGCTCAGGGGTTTTCTGACTGGTCTTCTTCCACCATGTATCAAAGTGACGGCCAGAAACCGCCTCTTCACCAACACGCTGGTCATAGAAATCGAACAGTTCATCATCGTCGATCAAGATGTCACGACGACGCGATTTATGCTCTAGCTCTTCGACTTCTTGTAGAAGCTTACGGTTCTGCTTGAAGAAAGCGTGTTTGGTTTCCCACTCACCTTCTACTAATGCACTACGTACAAACAACTCACGGCTGACGGTGGCATCAATCGCGCCGTAGTTCACAAGGCGCTTAGGTACGATTGGGATTCCGTAAAGCATCACTTTTTCGTGTGCCATTACCGCTGCTTGTTTCTTCGACCAATGTGGTTCGCTGTAACTGCGTTTAATCAGGTGTTTCGCTAGCGGTTCAATCCATTCAGGTTGAATCTTCGCGATAACACGGCCCCAAAGTTTTGAGGTTTCTACCAGCTCCGCAGACATGATCCACTTAGGCTGTTTCTTAAATAGGCCAGACGCAGGGAAGATGTGGAAGCGTGCATTACGTGCACCTTGATACTCATTCTTCTCTTGGTCTTTCATACCAATGTGCGAAAGCAGACCTGATAGCAGTGACATGTGAATGCCATCGTAGCTGCCCGGTTCTGTATTCAACTTAGTATCTAGCTCACGCATTGCTTGGTGAATTTGGAAGTACACATCTTGCCATTCACGGATACGTAAATAGTTGAGGTAATCTTGCTTACACTGTTTGCGGAACTGGTTACTCGACAATGCTTTTTGCTGCTGCTTGATGTAATCCCATAAGTTCACAAACGTGATGAAGTCAGACTCTTTATCGAAGAAACGCTTGTGCTTGTCATCAGACGATTGTTGCTTATCTGATGGACGCTCACGCGGATCTTGAATCGACAACGCAGACGCGATCACCATCACTTCGTGTAGGCATCGGTTACGTGGCGCTTCAATTACCATACGCGCTAAACGTGGATCGATAGGCAGTTTTGCCAGCTTACGACCAATCGCGGTTAGCTTCTTCTTGTCGTCGCCGTGGTTCTTGTTTTTGTTCGCTGACGGTTCAACGGTGGCGATCGCACCAAGCTCTTCAAGCAGCCTTACACCGTCTTGAATGTTGCGCTTATCGGGCGCTTCAACAAATGGGAACGCTTGAATATCGCCTAGGCCTAGCGCTGTCATCTGAAGGATAACCGATGCTAGGTTAGTACGAAGAATCTCTGGGTCAGTAAACTCTGGGCGTGACTCGAAATCTTCCTCAGAGTACAAACGAATACAGATACCTTCTGCAACACGACCACAACGACCTTTACGCTGGTTTGCACTCGCTTGAGACACTGGCTCAATCGGTAGACGTTGTACTTTAGTACGATAGCTGTAGCGGCTAATACGCGCCGTACCCGGGTCGATAACATACTTGATGCCCGGAACGGTTAACGAGGTTTCTGCCACGTTGGTTGCCAGAACGATGCGTCGACCAGTATGAGACTGGAAGATACGGTTCTGCTCACCCGCCGATAGACGCGCGTAAAGCGGGACAATTTCGGTATCACGAAGGTTGCGTTTACTTAATGCATCTGCGGTATCACGAATTTCTCGCTCACCGTTCATGAAGATCAAGATATCGCCAAGGCCTTCATCACACAGCTCATCAACGGCTTCAAAGATGCCTTCGATTTGGTCTCGGTCTGAATCACTTTCATCACCACCTAATGGGCGGTAACGCGTATCAACTGGGTAAGTACGACCAGACACTTCAATGATCGGTGCATTGTTAAAGTGCTTAGAGAAACGCTCTGGATCGATGGTTGCCGACGTGATGATCACTTTCAGATCAGGACGCTTTGGCAGTAACTCTTTCAGGTAACCCATGATGAAATCGATGTTCAGGCTACGTTCGTGCGCTTCATCGATAATGATGGTGTCGTACTGATTTAAGAAACGGTCGTGTTGAATCTCCGCCAGTAGAATACCGTCGGTCATCAGTTTGATTTGGGTGTTGTCAGAAATCTGGTCGTTGAATCGAACCTTATAACCAACGAACTCACCCAGCTGTGTTTCCATCTCTTCAGCAATACGGTTCGCAACCGAACGCGCCGCAAGACGACGGGGCTGAGTGTGACCAATTAAGCCAAAGCGGCCGCGGCCAAGCTCAGAACAGATTTTTGGTAGCTGAGTGGTTTTACCCGAACCCGTTTCACCCGCCACGATAACCACTTGGTTTTCAGCGATGGCTTTCGCGATGTCTTCGCGCTTTTGGCTAACCGGGAGAATTTCTGGGTATTCAATCGTTGGTTTCTGTGCCGCACGCTGAGTTGCCGTCATCATCGACTTAGCAATGTCTAACGCAATCTCATCAAAGACAGCGTGCTTAGCTTGTTCGTTCTTAATTTTGCTCGCACCAGCAATTCGCTTACTCAAACGGAAGCGATCGCGTATCATACATTCGTTGAGCGCTTTACGAAGAGAGGCTGGGCTATTCTGAGATGATTTGTTGTTTGTCGCTGATTGATCAGCTTTTTTGGTATTTGATTGTTCAGCAGACTTTTTCGATGCCGCTTGGTTTGGCTTGGCTTTGCTCTGTGAAGAACTTGGCTGTGCTGCATTCTTGTTGTTATCTGCTTTTTCCGGAGACGAAGTCAAAGCGTGTCCTATTCTTGTACTTATTAAACTCGCGCGATTATATCACAAGTCTCAAACAAAAAAGCCTGACAGCAAAGGGAAAACCTTTAGCTATCAGGCTGATTAATCTCGCTAACACTCGCAGGAGCTATGAAAGCGCGGTCAAATGTAATTCGTACTTAGTCAAATCTGGTTTAAAGCTAACGTTAAAAACTGCGCTTAAAACTCATATTGGAAGTAAACCGTGTTGTAGTTACTACCGCCTTTGATACGACCATACTGAGAGGATTTTTCAAAGATTGCAGAACGGTGATGCAATGAATAACCGAACCATAAGTTGTTCAAGTCATTCTTGCCAATCAAGTCGCCAACGTTGACATCGAATGAGAAGTCTAAGTAGTTCAACAGATGACTGGCTGTGTAGCCTTTACGCTCCATCTCAGAGCCTTCGATGTAGGTAATCGAATCGATGTAAGACATACCTTCTGCCACACCAAAACGCCACTGAGTTGGCCAATCAAAGGTGTAATACGCTTTGATTGCGATAATGTATTCGGTGCTGCTTGATTGAACGTCTGAGCTCCAGTGGTGGGCAATACCTGGGGTCAAATAGATATCCAATGGCAAGCCGAAGATCTCATCAGTTAATGGGTGTCCATAGAAGAACGAGGTCAACTGGTTGTTGAATTCGTCTTTTTCTCTATTGAACTTCATGATGTCGCCAATATTGGATGGCGTTCCCCAGCCGTGTGCGACACGTAAGTACGGCGCATTGCTCAGTTTAGGTTTTGGCGCTTTCTCTTTGTCGTTAAAGAAACCAAAGCCAAGGTACAATTCCCCCTGATAACGGTCTTCAACAATCGAAGAATCGTAAGCGTTATCGTCCAATCGAGTCACACTGGTTGAACCCAATAAGTACAAGTTAGAAACCACATGGTAACGCGTTTCAACACCAACATTTAAGTCAACACCAGCACCAATGGTTTCATTAGATGCGGAGTAATACTCACTGTTGAAATCAGCACTTTTATAACGCAGCGTCGCGCTCGGGTAAAACTCCCAATCTCCAGTTTCATACTTGGCTTTAGCTCGTAAGTTACCGTGGAAGTTGTATTCACTGTCGCTCATTAACTCCGTCTCGACAGACCAAGAATCATCAAGTTGGTAGGTCAGTTGAGCACCAAAGTCCGCCGTATCGCCTTCAATCGCGTTCTGCTCAGATGCAGGAATATCAATAAAGCGCATGCGAGAGATAGCATTGAAAGACCACTTCTCATCGTCAGTTTGATAGAGGTATGCCCCCATCTCAGTACCGTCAATAAACACATAATCGTTCTTGAAAAACAGCATCGGTACGAATGAGCTAACCGATTGGTCGCCACCAGACGTGTCATAAGGGATGCTTGCTGTACGGAACATTGCAGCGATGCCCCACTCTTGCTCTTCAGCGGCCCACGCATTAGCACTTACGAAAATGCCACTTAGGAAAGCGCTACCTAGTAAAACCAATCCAGATGAAGGAAGAGTCGGTAAATATTTGAGCTTCATTCTTGTGTAATTACTCTTTGAAAAAATATTGTGTTACTGATTAGACATTTATTAACCATGACGGCTAACTATTTTTAGGTTTGCTCGGCATTGACCGTTACAATGTAGAATATTCTCGGTTAAATGAAAGTATTGTGAAAGTCTCCGAATTACAAAACATTATAGATCACTTACCCAAAGATTCCGATCCAGATATTGTTATGGGTGAGGCGTGGTTGCCTGAGCGTTTGGTGGATACCAACCTAGACGGTGACATGCTATTTCTTGAATTCGATAATGCCCCTGAAGACAATCAAGGGGATGAAGAAGGCCGTGGCTTTGTTGAGCACGAGATTGCTATGATTCGAGAAAAGCTCGAACTGTTATTAGACGAGCCTTCCGATACCAAGACCAAAGCCGATGCCCTATTGGCAATATTTCTAATGGGCCATGAACTTTCTAGCTCAGAAGTTATCGAAGTTCTTGAATCAACAGAATCTGAAACGACAGAGCCTGAGATTGCAGAGTTTAAAACAACAGAATCTGACTCAGTAGAACTTGAAGCATCAACGCTTGAAACCACAAAGCCAGACACAAATAAGATCGAAACAAAAGAACACCACGACGACTAGCCACCAACGATTTTAGGTACCGTATTGAAACCCTCTACGACATCATCTCTTCCCCTGTTACTCGCCGGACCCATTTTAAGAAAAACCACCGCGACTGAAGTGGTACTTTGGTTAGCCACCAGCTCGCCTCTTACAGGCAGAGCCGAGCTTCATACTCAAGAAATAGACGATTCTGAAGCAGCACAAGACCAGCCGTTTTATACCTCATCGCTTGAAGAACATGATTCGATTCAAATCGGTACACATGCGTGGATAACGCTAATTCGCTTACAAGGTGAGTTTCCGACTAATACGCTGCTTGAATATGACATTCACACAGAGTCAGGTTCACTAAAAGAGCTCGCCCCTCACCTTGTTTACAACGGTAAATCTCGCGTTGAGTTTAAGATATCGACCTCAGCTGATTACATTCTTCATGGCTCTTGCCGCAACCCGCATCATCCAAGCAAAGACAGCCTAGTTGCAGCCGATAACAAGATGGCCGATCAAACCGTCGCTGAAAGACCCGACATGCTGATGATGAGCGGCGATCAGATCTACGCCGACCATGTGGCAGGCCCAACACTTGATGCTATTCAACAAGTGATTCACCTGCTTGGCCTTGTAGGCGAAAGCTTACCGACTGACTCGCAAATTAAACAAATCAACAACAGTGACGCTCTGTATAACAGTGAATACCACTTATACCAGCGTCATCACTATTTGCCGCACCACACAGCTTCAGAATCGATGATCGATAAGTTATTCCCGAACCGTGGCGTGCCGATTTTTAGCTCTACCGATTGTGAAAACCACTTGGTCACGCTGTCTGAGTTTATCGCGATGTACTTATTGGTTTGGTCTCCGACACTGTGGCAATGCGTCAATCGAGAGCGTTTAATTGAGAATAACTTCACTCAAGGTGGACGCCAATTAACACCGACTGAGCAGCAACAATGGCGTGATGAAAGCGTCATCATGGATGATTTCATTGCTGGCTTACCGCAAGTACAACGTCTGTTCGCGCATATTCCAACTTACATGATCTTCGATGATCACGATGTTACCGATGATTGGAACCTTACTGTGGGTTGGGAGCATGCCGTCGACCAAAACCAGTTCGCGACCCAAGTCATTGGTAACGGCCTTGCGGCTTACTGGATGTGTCAAGGTTGGGGTAACAAACCGGAGAGCTTCGATGAAACGTTTATCGAGCAAGCAAAACAGCTTTTTGTCGCTCAACCGCTCATTACTAAACAACCGCGCATTAGTAAACAAACTCATAATGAAGCCGGCAATGCAGCGACTACTCACTCTATTGGCAACATCGAGCCAGACAAGCATCAAGCCTTTATTGAGATGCTGAGTCGCTTTGAAGAGTGGCATTACACAATAGATACCTCACCCAAAGTCATTGTGTTGGATACTCGTACGCGTCGTTGGCGTTCAGAGTCACGCATGAACAAGCCTTCAGGTTTAATGGACTGGGAAGCCTTGATTGAGTTTCAACATCAGTTAATGAATCAAGATAAAGTGGTGATCGTTTCTGCTGCACCGATGTTTGGCGTGAAGTTTATTGAAACACTGCAAAAGATGGCGACCACAATCGGCAAGCCATTAGTGATTGACGCTGAAAACTGGATGGCACATCCGGGCAGTGCTAATACGCTGATTAGCATCTTTACCCATACCAAAACACCGACCAACTTCGTGGTACTTTCTGGCGATGTTCACTACTCCTTCGCTTATGACATCAAGCTTAGGTATCGTCGCAACAGCCCGAACATCTATCAAATCACCTGCAGTGGTATTAAAAATCAGTTCCCTGCTCCGCTGCTTAAATTCTGCGATGTATGGGACCGCCTGTTATACAGCCCTCGCTCAGTTTTGAACTACTTCACTAAGCGTAAACGCTTGAAGATCGAAAAGCGAAGCCCTGACAATCAGACCTTCTATCGCCTTTCAAACCGCAGTGCGATTGGAGAATTGAGGCTAGACACTGATGGGAAACCGCAATCGATCACGACACTCAGTGGCGACGGTAAAATTACCCGTTTCCCAGAGCCCGATTGATAAAATGCTCCTTATCGCTCGCGTATCCGTAATGTCAGTTTTTAGTAAAGACGCTTGCGATCACACTCTGTAGACCCAATAGTTATGCTTATGGTTATAGTTGATAGCTATCAGCGTTACGGAACTCGATACAAATTTTAACTGGAGCTCGTTATGTTCAATTCTCTCACATCAATGTTTAAACAATTGATTGAAGGCCAGGACCTAAGCAAAAACCAAGGCACATCACCTAATATCGCCATCGCGAGTTTGTTGTGTGAAGTCGCGGGTGCCGACCATCAGATCAATGAATCAGAAAGAGTCGCTAAGCTACAGCTTCTGCAGCGTTTGCTGGATTTAGATGAAGAACAAGCAAAGGTACTGCTCGCGCAAGCAGAGCCGAAAGTAGAGCAATCAGTATCGCTGTATGACTTTACATCGCAACTCAGAGACCTATCTCAGCCAGTGCGAATCGACTTAATCAAAGCGATGTGGGAAGTAGCGCAGGCCGACGGGGAAATTGACCCTATCGAAGATTCTGTGATCCGTAAAACAGCAGAACTGCTCTACGTCGACCACTGTGACTTCATCAAGAGTAAGTTAAGTGTTTTAGGCGAAAATTAGTGCCTGAAATAATGAATTGGAAACTGAAATAAATAAAAGCGACGGGTTAAGAAACCGGTCGCTTTTTTGAATCGGTAAACTGAAAGCTGACTAAACAGGGCTGAGAGGAGCTAAAAATTTAGCTACAACATAGTTAATGTGAGTTTCGCAAGATTATAAGCATCGACATAACCCGAGTGCTGACGACCTTCCCACTCAATATTTTTGGCTTCTTGAGCAGCGCGGTGACCAATGCGTTTGTCTTTCAAGCGATTCTGAACACGGTAAAGCGTTGCGATGTTTAAGAACTCGCTAAACGGAGGCTCGATGCCTTTTTCAATACACTCTTTGTGTAAGATAAGGTCGTCACGTCCCCACGCTGCGTAGATTTTTTTGGGACCACCAAAGTTCTTAATCATCGACTTGATGACAGACTCTAATGGGCGACCCTGCTTTTCGATTTTACGAGGTGTAATGCCCGTTAACTCGGCACAGAATAGAGAGACTTCGTCTTTCTCTGGCTTAACGTAGTATTGTGCTCGCTTCACGATAGTACCGGATGCTAGATCAATCTCAGCAAGACCAACTTCAATGATCTCTCCTGTTGTTCCCACACCGTCTTCGCTCCAACAGCACATTTCCAAATCGAAACACACAACTCGATTGTGATTCATACGTCGCCTAATTCTCTCGTCAAAAATTTTATGAAATTGTACATGAGCCCAATACAGAACTCGACCCTAGTTGTATCAAGTGCTCATTTAGCCTGCAATTGTCACTCGATTTCGGCCATTCGACTTACTTTGATAGAGCATACTGTCTGTTTTTTGCAGAATCTCTTCCGTGTTTTCATTAGCGTAAATAGCAGCACCAATACTCAAAGTACAACTGAGCTGTCGACCTTTGTGCTCACAATGAGACTGGCTCACTGTTCTTAGAATACATTGTAAGTATCGTTCTAGGGCTTCATGGTTTGTAATACTAGAAATGATACAGAACTCATCTCCACCTATACGAAACAGGTTATCCCCCTCTTTCAAGCTCACTGAAATCAATTTAATTACATGAATGAGTAAAGCATCCCCTGCAGGGTGACCGAATTGGTCGTTAATGCCTTTGAACTTGTCGACATCAAATCCGATGAGACTAAAGGGTTCATTTCGCTGTATCGCTTTATCTAACATCTTATTGAAAGCACGTCGGTTATAAACCTCGGTCAGGCTGTCGTGGTTGGCTAGAAAACGAAGCTCTTCTGTTCTTTTATCAAGCATTTGATACAAGCGCTCTTTCTCTCGGATTTGCATATTAACGATATACGCCAACAGCAATGAGATAGTTGTTCCGACTAACGCGATTCCGGTTAACACCAGATAACCATAGAAAGAGATGCATGAATCTATTTTGTAATCGACCTTCCAATCTCGATTGGTCAGTGAGATTGTTTTGGTAATGTGGTGCCCAGATACCGCTTCATAACCCTCGGTTTCAAACAATATTGGGGAGTTTTCTGCTTCGAAACCCGTATCGGTAACACGAATATAGACATCCATGTCTCCCACTGCCGAAGCCATTAGATTTTCAAAGTAGTAAGTCGTTCGAACCACACCAATCACAACGCCAAGTAGATTATCGCTTTCGCCTTCAAACACAGGGTAATAAACCAACATGCCGGTCTTTGGTGTATTTTGATCTAAGCCGTCTTGAAGCAAGCGAACTTTGTCTGAAATATTCGCTTTACGTGTCTGTTTAATATTATCTAAAACCAGCTTGAAGCGCTCACGAGAAAAATAAAAGCCAAGTACATTGTCGTTTGCTTGTGTGTTGGGATACAGGTCACTAGCAATGAACGCCGGCTCACCATCTAAGATGTAACCAAAGACTTTGGCTTCGTGTTTTGGAATAGTGAACAGCTCGTAAGACGGGTATTTTTCTTTCATCTTAGCGGTATGCTCGGCAATCTCGTCTGCTGCCACTTTTTGCATCCACTGCAAGCCAATTAGACTTTTTGAAACATTAATCGTTTGTTGTGCAAAACGATCAAACTTATCCCAGTTTTCAGGATCATTTGCGTAGAAAAAATTAGCACCAGAACCAATGTAAGCCACGTCATTAGCGATAAACGCTTCCAAACTCAGTGTCTGGTGAGTAGTAAAGCTATCCAAATTCATATTTAACGCGCGGTTTTGGTTTAACGCGACTAATATAAAACACAACACAGTAATCAAAAAACTGACCAAAAATACGACCAATGGGAGAGTTCGTCTCTTCAACCCTGTAAGTGGGTCGGTAGTGTGCGGCATGTGGCTTCCAAATAGTCTCTAATGAGTTAAAAGTATATAACGGAAGGGAATCATGCTCCATTTCTGTTTAGTCTTAAAACTGACATAAAACGGGCATTGTTTACCTTGCCCTCACATCGACGACCAATATTCGACCGAATCTCGACTAAATTTCAAGCTAACACACCAAAAACCCACTTGATTAAAAACATTAAATACCACTCTTAAGCCTTGAATATGCTAGTATCCATCCATATTTATAGCTTGAAAGTGACCGTTTCGGCTTAGTGCCAATGAGTTTCTTTCCAACCTGTATATTCCTTTGAACCGACGAATATACCGTTAAATCAATTTTAAAGAGAAATCACTATGATCGTTGATTTGAACCTAATCCCACAAACGTTTGATATGCTTCACGCAGGCCTAACTGCATCAAGCGTTTTACTACTGTTAATTGCCGTTTCTCGTAAAACCAAAGTGGTTGAGAAAGTCGTAGAAAAACCAGTAGAAAAGGTCGTTGAAGTTGAAAAGCCAGTTGAGAAAATTGTCGAAGTAGAGAAAGTAGTTGAAGTTGAACGTGTGATCGAAAAAGTAGTAGAAGTTGAATCTAAGCTTGCTACAGCACCAACAGACTCTGCAATGCAGCTACTGTCTATCATGCAGCAAGAAGCGCGCCTTATCGACTTCTTAAAAGAAGACCTAACGTCATTCTCTGATGAAGAAGTTGGCGCAGCAGCTCGCGTTATTCACACTGGCGGTCAAAAAGTATTGGCTGATTACGTAACGCTGTCTCACATCCGCACTGAAGATGAAGAAACACGTATCACTATCGCTGAAGGTTTCAACCCTCAAGAAATTCGCCTAACTGGCAACGTAACGGGCAATGCACCATTCAACGGCACACTGGTTCACAAAGGTTGGAAAGCAACTGACATGAACCTGCCTAAGCTTGCTGAAAACTACGATGCATCTGTAATTGCACCGGCAGAGGTGGAGCTATAATGGAACACCAAAGTCATTCAGCTCAAGAGCCATCTTCTCAAGAGCAAAACCAGGTACCCAAGTTCAGTGTTGGTATCGATTTAGGTACTACACATTGCGTTTTGTCTTACATAGACACAAGCAATGAAGACGCTCGCGTTGAGGTGATGCAAATCCCTCAACTGACGGCGCCAGGTACAGTAGAAACTCGCAGCCAACTTGGCTCGTTCCTATACCAACCGCACGAACATGAAATGAATGCGGGCTCTCGCGTTCTTCCTTGGTCTTCAGAGCCAAAAGCGCTAGTGGGTGCAATTGCTCGTAACCTTGGTTCTAAAACCCCTATCCGTTTGGTAGCAAGTGCAAAATCTTGGTTATGCCACGGTGGTGTTAACCGTCGCGATGCTTTCCTTCCTGCAGGCAGCCCTGAAGAAGTTGAAAAAGTATCTCCGCTTAAGACAACTGAATTGTACCTTGAGCATCTTAAAGACGCATGGAACCACGCAAACCCAGAACACAAACTGGCAGACCAAGATGTAACGATCACGGTTCCAGCTTCGTTTGATCCTGCGGCTCGTGACCTAACAGCAGAAGCTGCACGTAATGTTGGTTTCACTCACCTAACGCTTCTTGAAGAGCCACAAGCGGCTCTGTACAGCTGGATTGATAACAGCAACGACACATGGCGTGATGAAGTAAACGTTGGTGACATCGTTCTTGTTGTCGATATCGGTGGTGGTACAACCGACCTTTCTTTAGTTGAAGTGACTCAAGACGATGGCAACCTGAGCCTGAACCGTATCGCTGTAGGTGAACATATCCTACTTGGCGGCGACAACATGGACTTAGCTCTGGCTTACCGCTTGAAGATGAAGCTAGCACAAGAAGGCAAAGAGCTGGCACCTTGGCAAGTTCAAGCGATGACTCACGCATGTCGTGACGCAAAAGAAGCGCTACTGAACGATGCAGAGATTCAAGCTGTGCCAATCGTGGTTCCTAGCCGTGGCTCTAAGCTACTTGGCGCGACGCTAAAAACAGAACTGACTCAGCAAGAAGTACAACAAACATTGGTTGATGGCTTCTTCCCTAAAGTTGCTGTGACTGATCACCCGGTACAAAAAACGCGTGGTGCACTGACTCAAATGGGTCTGCCTTACGCACAAGATGCAGGTATCACTCGTCACATTGCCGCATTCCTTTCTAAGCAAGCGAACGCGCTTTCTGGAAATGGCGAAACGGCTCAACAAGATTTCAATCCGTTTGCAAATATGCCGGGCATGCCAGGTGCTGAAGTGCCTGCTGCTGACTTCATCAAACCAACAGCAATCCTGTTCAACGGTGGTGTTCTAAAATCTAACCTACTTGCTGATCGTCTTTCAGACACAATCAACGAGTGGTTGATCAATGCTGACGCTGAATTTGCTAAACAACTTTCAGGCCTAGACCTAGACCTTGCGGTTGCAAGTGGTGCTTCTTACTACGGCGCAGTACGTCGTGGTCAAGGCGTTCGTATCCGCGGTGGTATCGCTTCTGCTTACTACGTAGGTATTGAAAGCGCGATGCCTGCAATCCCAGGTATGGCTCCTCCTATGGAAGCTCTGTGTGTTGCACCGTTTGGTATGGGAGAGGGCTCAAGCGTTCAAGTGCCTAGCCAAGAATTTGGTCTAGTGATTGGTCAGCCAGTTCACTTCCAGTTCTTTGGCTCAACAACTCGCCGTGAAGATCAAGCCGGTACTCACCTTGATCACTGGGCGCCAGAAGAGCTCGATGAGCTTCCTGAAATCCAAGTGACATTGCCGGTTTCTGAAGGCCGTCGCGAAGGTGAAGTGGTTCCAGTGACTTTGGCTTCTCGCGTTACTGAGCTAGGCACCTTACACCTAGAAGCGATTGCTACTGACAACGGTCAGAAGTGGCACGTTGAGTTCGATGTTCGTGAAGACTCGAATAACGACTCAAACGAACAAGCATAATGAATCAACGGCACCTTAGCGGGTGCCGTTACTTTATCAATGCATTTCTCAATCTAGTCCTGCCTGTTTCTCAGGAATGACGTTTACGAATAACAACAATAAGACCAAAGCTATCAAAAAACTGGTCATCACTCTGGAAGAATAAGGTTTTGTATGGCAACTCCTCGTTTTTTAGTCGGCATTGACTTAGGTACAACCAATACGGTTGTCGCTTACTGTGAAATCAACGACGACCTACAACATGCTCCCGTTTCTCTTTTCGATATTGACCAACTCATCGGCCCCGGTGAAGTGGTTCGCAAGCCCTTACTACCATCCTTTCGTTACCACCCAGCACAAGGTCAAATCTCCCCTTCTGACCTGACAATGCCATGGGAACCAAGCCCCGTTGAAGGCGATATTAAGAACGTTATCGTCGGTGAATGGGCACGTGAATTAGGCGCTAAGGTTGAAGGCCGCCAAGTATCGAGTGCTAAGAGTTGGCTATCACACCAAGCGGTTGATCGTAACTCCGATATTCTGCCTTGGGCTGGCGCAGCTGATGTCGATAAAGTCTCGCCAGTTGTGGCGAGTGCAAGCTACCTCAACCACATTCGCCAAGCATGGAACTACCGTAACCCGAGCAACAAGCTGGAAAACCAAGATGTTGTGGTTACCGTTCCTGCTTCCTTCGATGAGACAGCACGTAAGCTAACACTCGAAGCCGCAGAACTGGCGGGCTTAGGTAAGATTCTATTACTCGAAGAGCCGCAAGCCGTTTGTTATGACTGGTATGCCCGTCACCAACAAACCGCAGCAGATGAACTTCAACAAATCCCACTGATTCTAGTGTGTGATGTTGGAGGTGGTACCACCGATTTAAGCTTAATTGAAGCCAAATTCGATGCGAACAGCGACGGTAATAACGAGCTCGCACTCGACCGTATTGGTGTTGGTGAACACTTGATGCTCGGTGGTGACAACCTCGATTTAGCGCTTGCTCACCTCGCTGAGCAACGCTTCAATCAAAACAAAAAGCTCAATGCCTCTAGCCTAACCAAACTGATTCAACAGACTCGCGCCGCAAAAGAGAGCCTGCTTTCTGCCAATGCGCCCGATGATGTAAAGATCACCATGCTGGGCAGCGGTTCAAAACTGCTTGGCGGTACTAAGAGTATTGGTTTAACTAAACAAGAAGTCCATCAAATCGCATTGGAAGGTTTCTTCCCGCTTTCTGAGTTTACTGAAACACCCGACAAACGCCGCAGTGCTGTGGTTGAGTTTGGTCTGCCTTACGTGGCTGACCCTGCGGTGAGTAAGCACGTTGCAGAATTCCTAGCAACGCACCAACAAGTGTCTAAAGCCGCATTGGAAAACTCAGACTCTATTGAGTTCGATGACACCAAACCTGCAATTCCAGTTGGCGTGCTGCTCAATGGTGGTGTGTTTAACAGTGAACTGGTAACAGAGCGAATTACTCAGCTACTGGGCAACTGGAACGGTTCTCCTATCACAGTGCTTGATAACCCTCATCCAGATTGGTCTGTTGCCCTTGGCGCGGTTGCCTTTGGTAAAGCACGCCGCGGTGCACAGCTGAAAATCGGTGGCGGTGCTGCCCGTTCTTACTTCTTGCATCTGCAAGAGAAAAACAAGATGGGTAAAGCGCTTTGTCTCCTTGCCAAAGGAACCGAAGAAGGCCAAGAGATACGCTTGAACAGCCGTCGTTTCTCGCTGACTTTAGGTGAGCCAGTACGATTTAATCTTCTGACTTCAACACACGATCAAATTGCTCATGACACCGCCATTCAAAACGGTGTGATGGTCAATGTGGATGCCGACTTGTTCTCCCCTCTCCCACCGTATATTTCTACGCTGGAAGGCTCAGGTACTGCAGAACTTCAAGCCAACCAAAAAGAGCGTGTTGAAGTACTGCTCGCTTGTCAGTTAACCGAAGTCGGCACATTGAAAATGGAGTGTGTGAGTATAGAAGATGACTCTAAGCGCTGGTTGCTTGAGTTTGAAGTCAGAAACAAGCAAGGCGATGAATCTGATACCTCCGCGCTTCACCCAAGATTGGAAGAGTGTAAGGAGTTGATTTCTCGCCTGTACAGCGGCAACAAGAAGAGTGCTGAATCGAACGAGATCAAAACACTATCGAAAGATCTTGAGAAGCGACTAGGTAAACGCGATGAATGGGACTTCACGACCCTTCGTCATCTATTTGATACCTTCTCATTAGGTCGTAAACGTCGTCGCCGCTCAGAAGCACACGAGAAGAACTGGCTACGTTTGGCGGGATACTCGCTACGTCCTGGCTTTGGCGATCCGACTGACTCATGGCGTATCGAACAGATTTGGAGCCTTTACCAACAGAACATTCAGTTCAAGAACCACCAAGGCTGGACAGACTGGTGGGTATTCTGGCGTCGTGTCGCTGGTGGGCTAAACCAAGAGCAGCAAGAGAGTATCTTGGCTGACATCGCTAAATACCTTCACCCAGGTGCAATGAAGAACCCTAAGACAGCCAAAGATGCGCAAGATAATGGTTATGAAGCCATGGTCCGTTTAGCGGCGTCACTTGAGCAACTTGAGGTTGAAGACAAAGTGCTGCTGGCAAGTTGGTTCTTAAGCAAAGCGATCAACCATAACCAATTTGAACAGGCTCACTGGTGGGCGCTAGGACGATTAGCATCAAGAACGCCTTTGTATGGCAGCCAACACAGCGTAATTCCTAGAGAGCAAGCTGAACAGTGGTTACCAAAACTGCTTGAACAGAACTGGCAGAAAGAGCAGATGATCGCCTTCGCAGCGGTGATGATTTGTCGAAAAACCGGTGACCGTCAGTTTGATATCTCTGACGACTATCGCAATCAAGTGATTGAGAAGCTTAAGCAAAGCAAGGTACCTGACTCATGGTTAACACTAGTGAGTGAAGTGACTGAGCTTTCTGAGAGTGAATCTAAGCGTGTGTTTGGTGATGCGTTACCAAGCGGATTAAGCCTAATCAATAACTAGGTTTGAAAACGATTAGCTTTCGTTGCTAATGGTAAAGAAGCTAGCAAGAAAAGAAAAAGCCACTTTCGATTCGTTGAAAGTGGCTTTTTTATTGGTGGCTTAAGGCTGGTATGTGTAATCGACTTATAGCTTTTTGGTTAAGAGCCTTAGCCGTGTTGCAGTTCATCATTGTTAATGTTTGGTTCCAGTTGGGTTGATAGGAAAATCCGTATTTTCATAAATGTCAGATAGTTTTTTCGGTTTCTTCTCTTTTGCTCCTTTGTTCGATTGATTATGAGTTTCGCTTAAAAGCCATTCCTCATGCATTTTTGCTGAATCCAAAAACTCTGGATCCTCCATTGCTTCCTTGCGAAGTTTATTTACACGTTCGAGAGTATCCCAAATCATAATACTTCACCTCCACTAAGGCAGTAATATAAAGATAGCTCAACCCCATAAAACTTCAACTAACCCAATGAGATAGCGATCTCAATTTCGTAATTCACTCGCTTTAAATGAGTGGATATGGTCACCTTTAGTTGGGCTCAAATAGTGGGTCTTTCCCCATGATCTTCGAAGATCATTAGGCACAAAAAAAGCGAGCTCGATGCTCGCTTTTTGTTTTTCTATCTGTTGATCGAAACACCAACACTCACTCGATTAAATCACACCGAGATTAAGCACGGTTACCGATTTTCACCTTGCCATTGGTAGCAAACCAAAGGGCTTCTGAACGACGACGACCGATTAAAATCGGGCCATCATCGTAGAACAAGAAGTTCTTCCAATGCTTCTTGAAAATCGCCCATTTGGTTTCAAGAACATTGTACTTTTCGTAACAAAAATAAACAGTTACGTCATCTTGCCAATCAATAAAGTTAAGAATCTCTTCTGGCATTTCAGGCTCATCCGCTTCCCAATGCGCCATCCAGCTGATCTCTTCATTCCAGTTCGATGCTTTGCTTGGCCAGTCTTGCGAGCTCAGTCGTTCTGCGTCTGGGCTTTGAGGGCTCACGTTCTCTTTCCAGAACTGAGAAGCTCTCGCCTGTGTCATTGGCTTAATCTTTTCCAAGTCCTCTGCCGGCAGCGGCATTGACTGGTGTGTGAAAATCCATTTTCTTTGGTATTCGTCCAAAGTTGTGTATGACATCAAAATTCCTCAAATATCTTCTCAGGCTGATGGATTTACCATGCCTATCTGTTCTTTTTGATGCAGTGACGGTTTCATTTTATCTATGTCGTCACTGCCTCTAAATCTGTATTTACGCCTAATGACTATTGATCTCTATACAGCGCGTCTATCTTCCCAATTTGGGTTAACTAATGCCGTTAGTATATGGTCTTCCCATTTACCGTTAATCTGTAGGTAATCTTTAGCAAAACCTTCTCGAACAAAACCAAGATGTTCTAATACACCAGCGCTACGTTCGTTGTGAGGCATGTAACCCGCCATTAAGCGATGTATGTTCTGCACATCAAACATGTAGTCTTTGGCCATGCTCAAGCCTCTGCGCATGTAACCGTGGCCCTGTGCATTTTGCGCCAATGAGTAACCGACATTACAAGCGTAGAACGGGAAACGCGACAAATTACTGAACGATATGGTGCCTAACATTTCATTAGAGTCAGCGTTAATCAGTAAACAGTAATAGCCTAGCCCCATTTTATGAAGCTCGTTTAACTTGATCAGTCGCTGCGCCCAACTCGCTCTATCAAAGAACGCGTCTTCGCGAATCGGTTCCCAAGGTTTCAGATACTCTCTGTTAACCTGAAAGTACTCGCTGATCATGCCAGCGTCATCGATTTCAGCCGTGCGTAAAATCAGACTACCATCATGCTTATAAATGCGCTCTGGTGTACTCAAATCTTCCATAATCTTGTTCTTATTCGATCAGTTCTTTCTGATACCGTAATCACGAAGCTTATTCGCAATTGAGGTATGAGATACATTCAAACGTTTTGCTAGCTTACGGCTTGATGGGAAAGACTGATAAAGCTTCTCTAGAATCTGAGATTCATAGTCTTTCATGATTTCATCGAGCGAACCATCTAAGCTCAGGTTCGCCATTCCTGCCGTCATTGTTTCAAGCTGTGGCAAGTGGAATTGCTCAACCGTTAGCGTGTCTGAATCCAACTCTGTCAGTGCGCGTAGAACCATGTTGTCTAACTGACGAATGTTGCCCGGCCATTGGTAATTACCAAGCTGGTCGACTAACTCTTGAGTCAATTTTGGTTTTAACATACCTAACTGCTGCGCGTACTTTGCAACGAACAGTTCCAATAGCGGTGCTACGTCGTTTGAGCGTTCACGCAATGCAGGGATAGACAGAGTCAGTACATTCAAGCGGTAAAACAAATCTTCACGGAACGAACCCGAGTCGGCTAATTCAGAAAGACGGTGGCGCGTTGATGCAATAATACGAACATCAGCGTGCATCTCTTCTTCTTCACCAACACGACGGAATGAACCATCTTGTAGGAAACGCAGCAATTTGATTTGTAGATGCGGGCTCATCTCGCCAATTTCATCTAAAAATACGGTACCGCCATTCGCTTGTTCGAAAATACCTTTATGACCTTGCTCATGGTTGAATGAACCCGGCGCATGACCAAACAATTCCGTTTCCGCTACGTCATCAGGCATCGATGCACAGCTTAGAATCAAGAATGGGAAAGACGATCGATTTGAACGGTTATGACACGCTTTTGCCAACATCTCTTTGCCTGTCCCTGTATCGCCTTCAATTAATAGAGGCTGATCCAGCATAGCCAATTTCTTAGCTTGGCTGATCAAGGCTTTATGGCGATTAGAGACACCAACAAAGTGTTCGAAACCTAGGTTGTTCTGTTCTGGGATTGAATCTGGCGAGTTCATCTCTTGATTACAAGAGCGAATCGTCATTACTGCGCTTGCCAGTACCGCTTCGTTGACATCACCACCAAGGTAAATCGGCAGGATCTCAATAGAGAAATCTAAACCATCTAACACGACAACTTCACGATGACGCGTTACATCGCCTTCGATCCAGCGAGCAAAGTTAAAGCTAGGAACAAACGTCGCTAGCGGTTCACCGATGACTGCGTCTTCTTGCTTATTAAAAAGGTTCAATGCAGCGTGGTTAGCCATATCGACTGAGCCTTTAAGGTCAATCGCAATCACAGGATCAGGTAGGTTTGCCAGCAGAGCAATCAGCTCTGTGTTATGCCTTTCGCTTGGCATAAATTGGATTTTACGTACATCCTTCACACCTGAAATTCGGCGAATTTCAGCCATAAGTTCACTAAAAGCATCAAAATCGATATCAGGGAAGTTTAGGTAAATAATACCTTTAACATCAATTTCGATTCCTCTTAAATCAATGCTTTTTGAGGCCAAGATATCGAGCAACTCACGTGTTAAGCCGAGTCTGTCTTCACACAATACTTCAAGACGCACAAATAGTCCTATTATAGGTGTCAGGATAAGTTGACAGTAGTGTGGATTAAGCTCTGAGTTCAGTCAAGAAGAAGAGTAAACATATGTTTACTCTTCTTCTCAAACTATTGAGCTTTAAATGCTTTATTTGAGAGTGATACGCTTTATTTCTGAAAGGACGGCTTTGCGGAGGTCTGCCAGTTTTACTTTTCTCTCGTTATGCCAAGGCATAGGTCGAAGCAATGTCATGGCTTTTAGACCCAGTCTTGCAGTAAGAATACCAACACCTAGCCCCTGCCCTGCTCGAGCTGAGACTTTGCCTGCAAGATCCATCGAGACGAGATCCATACTTGCATCAATTGCGAGTTCACTGGCTCCCGCTGCTGCCATGTTGATTAACACCAATTTAAATAGCTTAATCCTAGACCAGTAGCCAAGCTCAATGCCATACACATCAGCAAGCTTGTCGATCATGGTGAAATTTCGCCAAGCCACCAGCAACATATCAGCCGCCGCCAATGGACTCACTGCAACCAAAGCCGCCGATTCGGTCGAAAACTTAGTGACGATTTGAGTCGCTACTTTGTCTTGTTGACTCACGACTAACGCATCGTACATATCCAACACTTCTGCATCACTGTGTGCTGGGTTAATGCTGTTTCGCCACTTATCGTACGAAGGAGACTCAGCGATAATGCCACCTTGCTTGGCGATGTTTTCACAGAACGCTTTGCCCTTGCCGACACTTTGACTTTGGAGTAGCTCTTCACTCTGCTCTTGCACACTAAAGTGATCTTTAAGTGAACGCAGTTTCCACAGCTCTTTGCCTATTGCGCCTAAACCCAATGAAGCAATGGCAGCAATAAAGCCTGCCCAACCTAACGCAAGCCAATCAGCAGTTTGAATTGCGGTAATGACCGATTCAATTGCTTGCCATCCAACTAGGCCAGAAAAAGCGACCAATAAACCCGTTCCAAACCACTTCTTCTTTTTGCTCGGTCGAATCACTTGTTCCAATTGCTGCTCAGCTTCACCATCAAGATCAGCTTTCACTTGCGGTGCGACAGGGACAAATTTCTCTTGCTCTGTGAACAGTTGTTGAGCGCCTAAATCCGGGCCAACGTCACTCTTGTCTTGCTCATCAAAAGAGGTCTTCAACGGTTCATTAAAGACCTGCTTTGTTTTTAATTCACTCATTTTGATTGCCTCAATTACTTCAACTTGTCGCCAATGAGATACTCTAAAACCTTGTCGACTCTTAGATGTTGGCAAGGCTCATCGGAATGTTGCTCCATCGGTCTAAAGCTCGTGAAATCAAACTGGTTGGTTTCCCAATACTGTTTGTTGGGCAACTTACGCGGCACCTCTCCCGGATACATGGTTTGAGGGACATTATCCAAAGTCACACCTTGCAACGCCGGAACATTGTCTGAGCCAGACGAGATATAACCCGCGCTGGTCGCTTGAATAGACGCGATACTCATACAACTCATGTCGATGTGTTCAAACGCCGCCTGCTGCCAAGCTGGATGCACCATCTGTTGTAACAGTGACACCAAGTTCGGATGTTGATCCGGTGTCACGTGGTCAGCTTTTGTGGCTGCAAACAAGATCTTGTCGATCTTCGGCGCGAATAAACGTCTTAAGATATTGCTTCGACCGTACTTAAAACTCTTAAGTAACTGTTCTAATGCGCCACGCATGTCCATGAAAGAGTCATAGCCCGCATTAAGTGGCTGTAAGCAATCCACTAGCACGATTTGTCTGTCGAACGTCGCGAAGTGATTCTTGTAGAACGCTTTGACGACCTTCTGTTGATACTCTTCATAACGCGCTTTCAGTACTGCATAGTTACTTGTTTTTGAGAACTTACCCTCAGGTGCGAGACACGGGAAGAATTGCAACACAGGCGCGCCTTCAAGCTCACCCGGTAATACGAATCGACCCGGTTGTACCCAATGCAGTCCGTTACTTTTACAAGTATGAAGGTACTGAGTGTAGCTATCGGCAATCGCGACCAGTTTCTTTTCGTCCGCTTCTGCTAGCAAATCGATATCACCACGCATTACGTTCCACTGTTGCGAGTAAGTTTCTCTGTCGCCTTTCAATGCGGCAAACTGAGATTGGCTCCAGGTATCGAAGTCCATATCCAGTAACGGCAAATCAAGCAACCATTCACCTGGATAATCGACAATATCGAGATAAAGGGTGCTGTTTTTACTCAGTAGCTTCTTTGCGCCCTTCGCAGGCTTATATTTGATGGCTAAACGAATCTCACTGACATCACGCGTTGGTACCGGCCATTCTGGTGGCTGTGCATTCAACGACTCCATCGCTTCATCATAAGAGAAGCGTGGAATCATCATGTTGTGTTGCGGGATGCGCTTTGCGCCAATAATTCTTCCATCTCTCGCAGATGCAAGCAGTGGCAAGTTTTTGTGGGTAGACGTATGAAGAAGCTGATTAACCAGCGAAGTAATGAATGCTGTCTTACCCGCACGAGAGAGCCCCGTGACCGCTACTCGAATATGAGAATCCGTTCCTCTGCTTATAAAGTCACTCATTTCTTGAGTTAGGTGTTTCATTTGAACGACTCCGTGATAGTTAGGCTAGCTGGTTATGATAATAGAAAGGCAAGCCTATGTTCTTTCCCCGTTGGGATAGTTTGTATGCTTTTGCTTATGTTGATGTTGATGTTGATGAGTATGCAATACACATTCTTAATGCTAGATGAATAAAAGCCCCTGACTACATTCATAATCAGGGGCTTTAGAATTTTTGCACGATATCCGACGTTTAATCGTCTTCAATCAACTTGTAGATAACAAACAGCGCAATCTCTGCAATTAGCCAAAGCGCACATGTAATCGTCACGTATTTATTATCAAAGATACTGATCCCTTTCAAGATCAGGTCGTAGCCAACAAAAGCACCAATCACCACTGCCAAGATAATCTGTAGGATCTGAATAAAACGAGGCATTCCTCTCTCCTATGTTCTTATATCAAACTATGTGTTTATCACTATATCATTGATAATAAGAAAAAAGTGCAGATAATGCTGCACTTTTGTCTTTAACTTTCTGTCAAAAATTGCAATTCAAACGCTGAAGTTAGCGACAATTACGATTTTTTGGCGTCGATTAATTACGCTTTCTCAGCTTCAGCAATCTTCACTTTCCACGTGTCAGGTCCGATCTGGTGTGCGTTCACGCCGCTAGAGTCAACCGCTACCGTTACTGGCATATCTTCAACTTCAAACTCGTAAATCGCTTCCATACCGAGATCTTCAAACGCAACAACGCGTGCTTTTTTAATTGCTTTCGCGACTAAATAAGCTGCACCGCCAACCGCCATTAGGTAAACCGCTTTGTGCTCTTTGATTGATTCAACCGTTGCAGGGCCACGTTCCGCTTTACCGATCATGCCCATAATGCCAGTTTCGTTCAGCATCATGTCAGTGAACTTATCCATACGTGTTGAAGTTGTTGGGCCTGCAGGACCTACCGCTTCATCACCTACAGCATCAACAGGACCCACGTAGTAAATGAACTTACCTTTGAAATCAACGCCAGCTGGTAAGCCTTCGCCGCTTTCTAGCATGCCTTGAATACGTTTATGAGCAGCATCACGACCGGTTAAGATCTTACCTGACAGAAGAACCGTTTCTCCGGTCTTCCACTCTTGTACGTCTTCTTTAGTCACTTCATCAAGGTTAACACGGCGTGTATTTGCGCCCGCTTCCCAAGTGATGTCTGGCCACTCTTCTAACTTAGGTGGCGTTAGCTCTGCTGGGCCGCTGCCATCTAGCGTGAAGTGAACGTGACGCGTTGCTGCACAGTTCGGGATTAAGCAAACTGGCTTAGATGCTGCGTGTGTTGGTGCTGTTTTGATTTTTACGTCAACCACAGTCGTTAGACCGCCAAGACCTTGTGCACCAATACCTAGCTTGTTTACACGGTTGAAGATGTCTAGGCGAAGCTCTTCTTCTGCGTTCTCAGGGCCTTTTTCGATAAGCTCTTGAATATCGATGTGTTCCATCAAAGATTCTTTCGCTAGTACCGCTGCTTTCTCAGCCGTACCGCCAATGCCTATACCTAGCATACCCGGTGGACACCAGCCTGCACCCATTGTTGGCAGCGTCTTCTCTACCCATTCTGCAATATCATCAGAAGGGTTCAACATAACCATCTTGGTTTTGTTCTCAGAACCGCCGCCCTTAGCCGCGATTTGAATTTCAACTTTGTTGCCTGGAATCATATTAATGTGGACAACCGCTGGTGTGTTGTCTTTGGTATTAATACGCTTACCTGCAGGGTCCATTAGGACAGATGCACGCAATGGGTTATCTGGGTTGTTGTAAGCTTGACGAACGCCTTCATCAACCATCTGTTGTACTGTTTGATCCGTTTCCCACCTAACATCCATACCGATGTTCACGAAACAAGTAACAATACCCGTATCCTGACAAATTGGACGATGGCCTTCCGCAGACATGCGCGAGTTGATAAGAATCTGAGCGATCGCATCTTTAGCTGCTTGGCTCTCTTCTTTCTCGTACGCTTTTTCTAGGGCTTGGACAAAGTCTAAAGGGTGATAATAAGAAATGTACTGAAGTGCGTCAGCGACACTGCTGATCACATCTTGCTTACGAATAACCGTCATTGCATGCCTCTTTATTGTTCTGGTTCCATGTGGGTTCACAGTTTGACTATATGTGCCAAATCGAATTAGGTGGTTTAGCTTTTTATTGTGTTGAGCTGTATTTAGTTGCTTTAGCAATCGCTTGCATAGCTTTAAACTAAACCACTTGGATTACTCCGTTCTAATCAAGAACCCATTTTATTTTCAATTTATGATACTCTTGCTTCCTCTCACACGCCATGCAGTGATCGAACTCTTTGTCACAAATTAAACAAATGAATAACAACGAATTTCGCTCTATCCAAATCAAGCCGCTTGAATATCAATCAACTTTAGCTAAACAGCTGTTTTCCCATATTGAAAACCTGCCGTGGGCAATGCTATTACGCTCCGCTTCAGAAAGCCACGTTGATAGTCGATACGATATTTTAGTTGCTCAACCCATCGCCACCTTCGAGACAATCGGTGCAGAAACGACCGTTAATGTTAATGAGACGTGCGAGGTTTCAGACTCTGATCCTTTCGAACTACTCGACCAATATCAGCAACAATTATTGCCTGCGACTAAAGAGCACACTCAGTTGCCATTCGTTGGCGGCGCTTTAGGCTATTTTAGCTATGATTTAGGGCGCAGAGTCGAGACACTTCCATCACTCGCAAAGCGTGATATTGAAGCACCTGACATGGCAGTTGGCTTGTATGAATGGGCTGTTATCGTTGACCACCAATTGAAAACGGCGTGTATTGTCGGTAGCAATATCGATGAACATCATGATTGGCTAATGCAGCAGATGGCTCAATCACACCTATCACATGCGCCCTTTGGGTTAACCACACCGTGGCAATCCAATATGAGCGAAGAGAGCTACGCCACTAAGTTCGATAGTGTTCAAGAGTACCTGTTATCCGGGGACTGCTATCAGATTAACTTAGCTCAGCGCTTCAATGCCCAATACCAAGGTAGTGAATGGCTGGCTTATGACAAGTTAGAACAGTACAACTCAGCGCCCTTTTCGGGCTTTATCCGTTTGGCCGACTGCGCAATCATCAGTGTTTCGCCAGAGCGTTTCTTAGAACTCAAAGACAACGTCATTGAAACCAAGCCAATCAAAGGCACACGACCTCGTTCTGAGGACCCGATGATTGATAATGCCAACGCGCAAGACCTAGCAAGCGCCGATAAAGATCAGGCGGAAAACTTGATGATCGTCGACCTACTTCGTAATGACATTGGCCGAGTAGCAAAACCGGGCACAGTGCATGTACCAAAGCTCTTCGATATTGAAAGCTTCCCTGCCGTGCACCACTTAGTGAGCACGATACGAGCGGACCTTGATGACCAATACTCTGCAACTGACCTTCTGAGAGCCTGTTTCCCTGGAGGATCGATTACTGGCGCACCAAAAGTTCGCGCGATGCAGATCATTGAAGAGTTAGAACCGCATCGACGTTCAGCGTACTGCGGCAGTATTGGCTACATCAGCCGAAATGGCAGAATGGATACCAGTATTACCATTCGTACATTAGTCGCCGAGAACAACACGCTTTATGCTTGGGCTGGCGGTGGTGTGGTATTTGATAGTGATTGTGCTTCTGAATACCAAGAAACACTGGATAAGCTGAGTCGAATTCTACCGGTACTTGAAGATTGCTAAACCTAGTGTCATTAACTGCGAGTTCCGCGACTTAATGACGAGTTCCGTAGCTTAACGGCTAGCAAAAGTTCGATATAAAAAGAAACCGAAGGATCGTAAGATCACTTCGGTTTTTTAGTCTGTAAGTTAGAGTACATAACTCACAACGCTTTATTCGCGTGTTTAAGCGACCTTCACCGCTGAGACACCCCACTTCTTGAGCATCTCTTTCAGATCGTTGGCGGTGTAAGGCTTACTCAAAATGTCATCCATTCCACACTGAATACAACGTTCGCGTTCTTCCAATGTCGTTCCGGCGGTCAGTGCCACAATAGATTTAACGTAACCCTTCTCTCTTAGCTTCTCTGTTGCTTCAAACCCGTCCATAACAGGCATTCTGCAATCCATGAATACAATATCGTATTCATTGTCTGACGCGAGTTCAAACCCTTCGACACCATTGCTTGCGATAGCAGGTTCAATCTCATGTTTACGAAGCATTTGCTGGATGATGATCTGGTTCATCTTAATATCATCAACCACCAGCACTTTAAGTAGTGACAATTCCGCTTCAGACTCAAAGCCCTTGGCGACACTATCACTCTCTGCCGGAACATCGACAACTTGAAGAGGAATCGAGATGGTAAAGGTCGTGCCTGAGCCAACAACACTGGTCACCCCAATATCGCCATTCATCAGAGCCACCAGTTTGCGACAAATCGCTAAGCCAAGCCCGGTGCCCTCATAGTTTCGGCTACTTGAGTTATCTGCCTGTGTAAAAGGTTCAAATAGCGTCTTATGTGCTGATTCAGCAATTCCGACTCCAGTATCTTCTACAGAGAAAACAAATTGGTTTTTGTCCCATTCGATATCGACATTCACATGTCCTTCTTCTGTAAATTTAATCGCATTACCGATTAAGTTCACAAACAGCTGAGTGATGCGCTCTAAATCACCTTGGAAATGGGAGGGAACATTTGACGCAACACTGATATTAAATTCAAGCTGCTTCTCGATTGCTCGATTGACGAAAATACTATCAATCGTGTTTCTCAAATCACGTAGGGCAAATTTCTTTGGAATAAGCTCTAACATCCCTGCGTTAATTTTGCTGTAATCCAATAGATCATTAATGATGGTTCGGAGAAACTCTCCAGATTGGCTCAGGTTGTTCACTATCTCACGCTGAGAGCTATTCAGTTCGGTATCACTGATCAACTCGGCACTGCCTAGTAAGCCATTAAGTGGAGTTCTTAACTCATGATTAATCATGGCCACAAAGTCACGCGTTGCCCTTTCGGACTCTTCCGCTCGTTTACGTGATTCAATATTTCGGTTGATTGCTAGTTGATGGGTTAAGGCACTGCAGATAAGGTCCGTGACCAACAACAGTTGGCTTTGGATAAACTCGTAGTCTTGGTCTAACAACCTGACTCTGACGATTAACGCACCAACTATGACTTTTTCAACCTCTAAGGGCACGGTCAGTAGGTTGTCTTGCCAATGAGGTTCTTGAATGTCTTGCTCTAACACCTCGACAGTCTCATCGCCATAATCATAGGTCTGTAACTGAGGGATGAGCTTGGGAGGTAGAATCAAACGACTGGCTTCGATTAAGTAACTGTTAGTCACGTTGGTCGTTAGTTCAGATAGCATGACATCATCGAGATCATTTCTTAGAAACGCGCGCCCAAAATCAATCAACAGGTTGTCGATTTGTTCTTGGAATTCAATGCGGCGTATATTCGCGTTGGAGCGCTTTTCTAACTGACGCAAAGCAAGCTCAAGTTGTTGGTTAGCCTCGAACAGTTCGAGGCTCTTCTGTTCCAACAATCCTTCAGCCGCTTTTCTTGCCGCGATTTGACGCTTAAGCTTCTTCTCTAGGGCAGATGCCAGATCCATATTACTTTTCTACTTTGAGATTAAACCTAACCACGCTTTGGTCATCATTTTGTGGCGTCATCTCCACCGCGATAGATTCACCGTGGTATTCAGCACATCCTTCAATAAGCCCTAAGCAAACATGAGACATACACCTTGCGCTTTTGTAGTCAAAAACAAGTTGTGCTTCGGTCGTGGTGATAAAACTGAATTCAGGTGGCTCAGCATCCGGATAGAGCTTCTTCACTTCAACATGAATGTAACGCTCTACGTGCTGAATAAATTGAAAGGTGGTATTGCTGTGAGCAAGGCTCGCTTTATTCGGGAATGAGGCCAGTAAGTTCTTAAATACAGACTGCCCAAACACGCGTTGCAAGCTTGCCGCATCAATATCGGTTTTCTTACTCAAGTTGATAATCAACCTGACAAGGTCTTTGTGGTCGTAACTGCCGACCGACGTATAGATCCCTTCATCTTCTGACATTTCTAGAACTTCTTCCAAAAGCTCTAGCCCAAACTTGTCTTCAACAAGCTCTAAAAATTCGGTGAATATGATTCCTTTCATCTCATACCTTTTCTTCTATTTCTTTTTAGAATGGTCCACTAAGTTATTGTTATCAAATTCTTAAACAAAAAATCTACGTTTCGTCACCCAATTTTATGACATGGGTAACGCTTACTCGCCTGTATGCACATATTGAATATAGCAAAAATCGTCATTTTGAGGAGATTCATCGGTAAACAGCCTCTCATGACGCCCAATTGATAACTAAAAGAGGGAAAGTGAATGAAGAAAAACTCGATATTGGTAATCAACCCACGGTTATGTCTATACTTAAAATCATAATAATCAATATATTGGCTTGATATGAATAAAGAAAACTTCCTTCAGCAATTCCAACTTAACCCTACCGTTGGCTATCATCCTGAGTCAGTAGAGCGTGTTTCGCACATCAGTGGCGAGCAATTACGTAAAGCGGCAGTGGTGGTAGGTTTAGTTGAAAGAGAAGATGGTTTACATGTCATTTTTACTAAAAGAGCGGCTCATTTAAAGCATCACCCCGGCCAAGTCAGCTTTCCTGGTGGTAAACACGAACTTTCTGACCCTTCTATGCAATTCACTGCACTCAGAGAGCTCCATGAGGAGGTGGGAATTCGATCGGATCAAGTTAAAATTATTGGGCAATTACCAGCATTGAGTACTATTAGTAAATTTTCTGTGACGCCGATTATTGCCATGGTCGATCCTGACTATGAAGCCATCATTGATGAGAACGAAGTTGCCTCAATTTTTGAGGTACCCGCTACCTATGTTTTAGACCAAACCAAGTTACACAGCCACACTGTTAACTTTAAACAAATCAAGCATCGGGTTTTTGCGATGCCTTTCCAAGAGCACCTAATTTGGGGCGTTACGGCGCAAATTATCCAATCGCTGCAGCAACACGTACTGCAACGAATCACATAGCAACTACGTTTTGTTTAATCTCTGTTAACAAAATCCAGACTTTCTATGGAACAGATTTATTAATGCAATTTTACGCAAACGTTTCCCTGGTATAAATCTATACAACCCCGCCTTTCGCATAAATAAAAGTAATACCAAGCATAAACATAAATCACCTGTGGCACGCTATTTTCGTGATCAAAAATTCGTTTTTCGCATATCATGTGACACGCCGTTTCATTACATGATTTAGATCTATTTTTTGCAGAAGAAAATTCTGCAGAATTAGCCCCGACTTATTTCCTGTTCCCAAAAAATGAGTAATTTAACATGAACACAACAACTTCTTCGGCAAATGCCGTTAAAGATTCAAGCAAGTTTAACTATAAAGATTTTACCTGGTGTTTATCACTATTCGGTACAGCAGTTGGTGCTGGCGTACTATTCCTTCCAATCAAAGCTGGTGCGGGTGGTTTTTGGCCATTAGTTATCCTAGCTCTAATTGCGGCACCAATGACTTGGTTCGCACACAAATCTCTAGCTCGTTTCGTACTGTCTGCTAAAAACCCTGAAGCTGACATTACAGATACAGTAGAAGAACACTTCGGTAAGACTGGCGCAAACCTTATTACTTTCGCTTACTTTTTCGCTATCTACCCAATCGTTCTGATTTACGGTGTTGGTATCACAAACACTGTTGATTCTTTCCTAGTAAACCAAATGGGTATGGAATCTATTCCTCGTCCTCTTCTTTCTGGTGCACTTATCCTTGCTATGACTACAGGTGTTGTATTCGGTAAAGATCTGATGCTGAAAGCGACTTCAGCAATGGTTTACCCACTAGTATTCATCCTACTAGCACTGTCTTTCTACCTAGTTCCGGATTGGAACACTTCAATGATGGAAGTAACACCTGAATGGTCAACAATGCCTTCTGTTATCTGGCTTGCAATTCCAATCATCGTGTTCTCTTTCAACCACAGCCCAATCATTTCACAGTTCTCTAAAGAGCAACGTCGTGTATACGGTGAAAACGCAGTTAAGAAAACTGACGCGATCACTGGCGGCGCAGCAATGATGCTGATGGGTTTTGTAATGTTCTTCGTATTCTCTGTAGTTCTTTCTCTATCTCCAGAGCAACTAGCAACAGCACAAGCACAGAACATCTCTGTTCTTTCTTACCTAGCAAACGTACATGAGTCTCCACTTATCTCTTACATGGGTCCTCTAGTAGCGTTCGCAGCGATTACTTCTAGCTACTTCGGTCACTTCCTAGGTGCTCACGAAGGTCTTGTTGGTCTAATCAAGTCTCGCTCTGGTTCTTCAATCTCTAAGATTGAAAAAGCATCTCTAGCGTTCATCGTTGTTACAACTTGGATTGTTGCGGTAGTTAACCCAAGTATCCTAGGTATGATTGAAACAATGGGTGCTCCAATGATTGCAGCTATCCTGTTCCTAATGCCTGTGTTCGCGATGCAGAAAGTACCAGCTATGGCTAAGTACAAAACTTCAGCACCTGTGCAAATCTTTACAGCTTTATGTGGTCTAGCGGCTATTAGTTCTGTAATCTACGGCGCTCTTTAATCTCAAGCCCTTTTTATAAGATGGCATCCATCTTATATCGCGAGATTAGACAAAAAATATAATGATAATAAATGAGCCTCCCTACTCCCCTTGGGAGGCTCTCTTTTTGAGGTAATCGCTATGATTAGTGTATTTGATATCTATAAAATCGGTGTTGGTCCATCGAGCTCACACACAGTTGGACCAATGAAAGCGGGTAAAGAATTTATTGATGACCTACGTTCAATGGGAAAATTGCGCGACATCACTAAAATCACCGTGGACGTATATGGATCACTATCACTGACAGGGAAAGGTCACCACACAGATATCGCAATCATCATGGGACTTGCTGGCAATACTCCTGAGCGTGTTGATATCGATTCTATTGCTGGCTTCATTGCTCGCGTAGAAGAAACTGAGCGCCTTCCTGTTGGCATGCACTGTCATACAGTATCGTTCCCACGCGATGGCGGTATGAACTTCCACACTAGCAACCTTTCTCTACACGAGAACGGCATGAGCATTCATGCATGGGTTGGTGACGAAGTTGCGTACTCAAAAACGTACTACTCAATTGGTGGCGGTTTCATCGTTGACGAAGAGAACTTCGGCAAAGAAGAAGAAAACCCAATCAAAGCACCTTACGAATTCACAACAGCTGAAGAGCTGGTTAATCAGTGCAAAGAAAGCGGTCTTTCTATCAGTACACTGGTTATGAAAAACCAAGCAGCGTTCCACTCAGACGAAGAGTCTCGCACTTACTTCGCTAACATCTGGAAAACTATGCGTGAGTGTATGGATCGCGGTATGAATACTGAAGGTATCCTGCCTGGTCCACTACGTGTACCTCGTCGTGCAGCAGCACTTCGCCAACAGCTAATGACTTCAGAAAAAACAACCAATGATCCAATGTCGGTTGTTGACTGGGTAAACATGTTTGCTTTCGCAGTAAACGAAGAAAATGCAGCTGGCGGTCGTGTAGTAACGGCACCAACAAACGGCGCATGTGGCATCATCCCTGCTGTATTGGCTTACTACGATAAATTCATCCAAACAGTGACAGAGAAAGATTACATCCGTTACTTCGCAGCTTCTGGCGCGATCGGTGGTCTTTACAAGCGTAACGCTTCAATCTCTGGTGCTGAAGTTGGCTGTCAGGGTGAAGTTGGTGTGGCATGCTCTATGGCTGCTGCTGGTCTTGCTGAGCTTATGGGTGGTAGCCCTGAGCAAGTATGTATGGCTGCAGAAATCGGCATGGAGCACAACCTAGGTCTAACATGTGACCCAGTTGCTGGCCAAGTACAAGTACCATGTATCGAGCGTAACGGTATTGCTGCAGTTAAAGCAATCAACTCGACTCGTATGGCACTTCGTCGTTCTTCTGCTCCTACTGTTTCTCTAGATAAAGTTATCGAAACAATGCTAGAAACAGGTAAAGACATGAACGCTAAATACCGTGAGACTTCTCAAGGTGGTTTGGCTGTTAAGGTTGTTTGTTGATAGCCTTTGAATCAATCTGTTTTTAATCAGCAGATAATAAAAAGGAACGCCGATGCGTTCCTTTTTTGTATCTGAATTCCGGCCACTTATATCTAAGATGCTCGATTCGCATCTTAGATAATGGACCAAAGAACTAGATCACTTGTGAGATAAGCAGGAAGCAACCAAACAGCAGTGAGAACAACATCATTGCGCTGCCACCTTCTGCTCGGTATCGGTCATCAGCAACTTTCATGAAACGCTGTTTGTGGACCATAACCAGAGGAACAAACACCGCTAGGAACACCAAGATGATGCCTGCGTAATTCAGCACTTGTAGGAACTTGTCTGCAGCAAGCAATGAGCCCGCCAACGGCAAGATAAAGCTAATGCAGTACGTTACCGCTGTATTTTGGTTGAACATGTCTTTGTTCTGGTTGAACAACGCCATTGCTACGCCAAAGAAAGAAGTCAACAACGCCAAGCCAGTGAAGGTAGACAAGACGTTACCCACCCAAGGAGACTGAGCCTCAAACGCCGCCATCAAATCTGATACGTTCTCAAAGCTACGGAATTGCTCTTCACTCAAGTTACCCACTACCGCAAACAACCAACACAAGTAACACACTAATGGGATCAGAGAACCGATGATCACCATGTTACGCAGCTGTTTGTCTGTCGCTTCGTGGTTGTAAGAAACCAAGGTTGGAATCACCACCATAAAGCCAAAGCTCGTAAACAGGATGGCACTGGTTTTGATTAGGTCAACGTGGTCATGGCTGGTTACCTGCATCAAGTTTTCTTGAGTCATGCTCGGCGCTAAGAAGGCCATGGTTGCAAACAAACTAGCAAGCATCACGAAGAACAATGCTCGATTGAGCTTATCAATCACACCAGTACCACTTGCGACTACTGCGCCAGCAAGCAAGGTAAACACGGTTTGGCTGGTAGTCGCGGTAATTTCGACGCCAAAGTTAGACAGTAACTTACTCAGCAAGTCACCTGCGCCCAGAATGTAAGCCATTAATAGGCAAATCAACAACGCGTATAGCAAGCCGTTGGTAAGCAACTGACCTTGTTTACCCAAGGTTTTTCGGGCAATAGAGTTTAATCCTAGACCGCCACCCGCTTTGATGGTCGCTTCTAGAAGTAGTAATGCTGCGTAAGTCGTACCGAAGCAGATCAGTACCATAAGCAGTGTGCCGTAAAGCAATCCGAATTGAGCTAATACCATTGGGATCGCAAGCATACCAGCACCGAGAGCGGTACCAGCGATAATTAGGGAGCTACCCATCATTTTAATATTCATTGTTTTTAACTTATTTGTTTAGTTTTTATAGATGTGAGTCTTCGTTCATCGAGCGGATGACAAAGGAGTTCAGATAGAAATAAAGTTATAAAACGAATAACAATAGGAGCGATAAGCGGTAAAGAAGCGTGCAGAGACGTTGTCGAACAGGGCGTTCAAAGGGGAGCTTGTCTTAAAAGAGGTAAAACGAGAAGCGTGAGTAAGCATTAACTGATGTGGTGAACCTTCCGTAGGTTCAATAATCGGTGATGTAATCTTGAATTTCATGTATGTGTCCAATAAGTCACATTCCATAGTATTTGAAGCAGCGTATCCGTTGCTGCCCTACCTCTATCATAGAGGTATTTTCATCTTATCGAATGAGCCTCGAAACACAACGCTATGACCACAATTTTTGCTATTAAATTGAACAAAACAACCATTTGGATATAAATTGACCACTAAGTCGTCTAAAACAATAGTCTTTATTGATAAAAGACAAGCGGACAAATACATCGAGCTAATTAACAACCTAGGCTTTTCTAATTATCAGCACAATCAAAACTCGATGCTGCACTTCAACTTTCCCAAAACAACAGTCTGTTTTAAGAACAGCGAGGAGCTTGACGCGCGTTCCATTTCAACATCAGACACGACACAAACTCGCTACATCACAGAAACATAACCGGAGTGTGGTCACACAATTCGTTATACCCCATAGGTGGTAGGAATTCTTACTAGTACAGTATTTGCGTCATTATAATTAATAAAAACAAACACCTTATGCGCTCAACAATCACCTTTAAAATCCTAGTGGCCCTCGCCATCGTGTTCACCTTTTTGCTGGCAATATCGACCTATTTCCAATATTCGCAACAAAAGCAACTTGTAAACTCAGTGTTAAGTGAGCAGCTTCACGACAAAGCAAGTAACTACTTCGATAGCCTCAATATGATGATGCTCACCGGCACCATGGCACAAAAAGAGACCCTTCGTCAGAAAGCACTGGCTCAAGAAGGCATTGAAGACGTTCGTGTTTTACGCGCCGACGCTGTCAGCAAGTTATATGGCCCAGGTAATGACAACCAAACACCGGTTGACGATATTGATAAACGAGCGCTAGCGGGCGAAACCGTTATCGAACCTTTTTCTGCTGATTGGGGCAAAGGCTTGGTTATTGCTCTGCCAATGAAGTCGAGTGAAGATTACCGAGGAACCAATTGTGTCGCCTGTCATATGGCACCAGAAGGTGAAGTCTTGGGTGCGATTCGTCTCGAATATAACCTTAACCATGTTAACTCGCTGATTAACACTCAAACCATGGCTGCTATTGGCATTATGGCAGTGATCTCGTTTGCCGGATTTGTCCTTACGATGGGATTAATTCGTAAGATTATCGTGCGCCCGCTGCAACAGACTTCTCGCTTTATGACCCAAGTCAGCAACGATAAAAACCTATCCACTCGCCTGCCGGAACAAAGCAAGGATGAGATTGGCACGCTGGCTAACTCCATCAACTCGTTCATGGGAACCGTATCTGACAGCTTAGAAAAGGTACAAAGCACCTCGCACAAGTTAAATGCGTCTGCCAACCAACTGACTAGTGTCGCGCAAATTACCGAGCAAGCCGCCAGCGACCAGCAAAGCGAAACCGCAGAAGTGCAACACAATGTCGAAGGAATACAGGCACAGCAAGTCAATGTAGAACAAGCGACTTTAACAGCTTCAGAGCTTATTAATCACACCGCCGATGTGGCATGTAAGAGTGCCAACCAAGCACACGACGCAAGCAGTGAGATAAAAAACCTCGTTAGCAGCATAGAAGAAGTGAAACACAAAATACTGACACTCAATGAGCAAACCGGAGAGGTCTCTTCAATATTGAGTGTGATTCGTGGCATTGCTGACCAAACCAATCTTCTGGCCTTGAATGCAGCGATTGAAGCAGCTCGTGCGGGAGAACAAGGTCGTGGGTTTGCGGTAGTGGCAGATGAAGTTCGCCACCTTGCATCGCGAACCGCAGAAGCAACAGGCAGCATTGAGTCAATCATTCATCAATTCCAGCAAGGCAGTGAAGAGTCGCTAACTTCTGCCGATCGCGTTTGCGAACAAGCCCATCAAAGCTCAACCGATATCGACGCACTTTCAATTGAAATGAATGGTGTGGTCGAAGAGATGAAACAGGTGCTGGCTCACGCACAGAATATTCAGCAGCAAACACAATCCACCACACAAGCGACTCAAGATGTTCAACAAAAGGTTGAAACCATCACCTCTCACGCCAACAACACGTCGCAATCCGCGGCTGAAACTCGCAACATCAGCAATGACTTAGAAGAGCTGTCTGATCACCTTGAGTCACTGATTAATCAGTTTACTTTGTCGAGTACAAAGAAGAAGTCATAGATCGCCAACAAAAAAGCGCTCAACAATGAGCGCTTTATCTTCATAGCAACGTCTAATTCAGGCTTTAAAAGAACCGTAAACCAAGATTAGTGCGTAATGGAAACCGCGGTTAAGTCTTTATGCTTGTGATACATCGCGTGTTTGACTATCAGATTCGCACTCACGCTATCCATTCCTGACACTTCAACGTAAGCCCCTTTTTTACGGAACTTGAACACAACCTTATCAAGCGCCTCGACCGAGGTATTATCTAAGAATGACGCATCAGATATGTCGATGGTCACTAAAGAGGTCGCGTTGTCATAATCAAATAAGTCGACAAACGCATCTGACGAAGCAAAAAAGACATGGCCTTTTACTCTGTGAATAGTGTGCATTTCGTTGGTCACGACTTCATCAGATATAAACACCATGGATTTGCTGGCATGTGCGTAAAACAGAGCCGATAAAACCACGCCAACCGCAACCCCAATCGCTAAGTTATGAGTAAACACCACAACCGCCACGGTCGCTAACATGGTTACGTTAGTTGGAAGTGTATGGTCTTTAAGTTCAACAATAGAGCGCCACGAGAACGTACCGATTGAAACCATGATCATCACAGACACTAAAGCCGCCATCGGTATCAGCTTCAACCAATCAGAAACAAACACCACCATTAGCAACAAAACAACCCCTGCGATCATGCTGGATAATCGGGTTAAGCCGCCTGATTTGATGTTGATGATCGACTGACCGATCATTGCGCAGCCCGCCATTCCACCAAATAATGAAGCAACGATGTTCGCAACGCCCTGCCCTTTACACTCATTGTTTTTATTGCTTTCAGTATCAGTCAGGTCATCGACTATGGTCGCTGTCATCAAGGATTCCAACAAGCCAACCAGAGATAGAGCAATCGAATATGGCAGGATGTTTGCTAGTGTATCAAACGTGAATGGAATATTAGGAATCAAGAACACAGGCAGTGAATCGGGAAGCTTGCCCATATCGCCAATTGTTCTCACATCTAAGCCGAAGAGCAAACTAATGATTGTCAGGGTAACAATCGCGACCAGTGGAGAAGGTATTGCGCGACCAAACTTGGGGAAATAAGGAAGCAGATAAATGATCGCCAAACCCAAAGCGACTAACACGTAAACGCTTGAAGAGACGTTGATTAATTCAGGAAGTTGGGCCATGAAAATTAGAATGGCGAGCGCGTTAACAAATCCAGTAATCACCGATTTGGAAACGAAATTCATCAGGTTACCAAGCTTGAGATAACCAGCTGCGATCTGAATGACGCCAGCTAGAAATGAAGCGGCGAGTAGATATTCTAGTCCGTGCTCTCTCACTAAAGTGACCATTAGTAGCGCCATAGCGCCTGTTGCACCGGAAATCATTCCCGGACGACTGCCAACCAAAGCAGTGACGACACAAATACAGAACGAGGCATAGAGCCCTACTTTAGGGTCAACGCCTGCAATAATTGAAAATGCGATGGCTTCAGGGATCAATGCGAGTGCAACCACAATCCCAGATAATGAATCTCCTTTAACGTTTGATAACCAGTGTTTTTTTAAATAATTAAGCATGTAATTCTCTTTTACTTGTACAGCCAGTCCTGCCTTGTTGAGACATAATTTGATCGACTGTTTTTCTTGAATGAGCGAGCGCTCGAAAAGTGCGGGTGTAGAGAGAATGCAGGGGTTAAGGCGGCGTAATTAACACGTAGATATTAAACTCCTCTTGTACTTTAGTGGGAAATTAAGAAGGTGATCAAGTCCAAAGTGACTGAATCCGCGCCAATATAGAGTGAGTCTCAACACAATCACACTCCCATTATTGAAAACAAAGGTTTCGATTACGCCATGCTCGTTCAGCAGCTCACATAGGGTGAAAGGTAAGGCTGACGCTAAGATCGAACAAAAAACACACCCTCAAACCTATTTATCGTCAGTAGACACAATATTTCTTTCACCAAGCAAGAATAAAGGTTGAAGCTGTCGGTATGACAGGTAATATGTTCAATCGATTTAAAAAGTTTATACAACTTAATGTTTCGGCTAATTATTGTGCAAATGTATATTTATTTGCAGCAATGCCAGAGACTTTGAGTTGAATTTGTCCCTCAATGGAGAATGAAATCAACATGACTTACGCGCCTGTAACAGACGTACTTGGCGGCAAGCTAGCGGTAGACAGTGAAGTAACTGTTCGCGGCTGGATCCGTTCACGTCGTGATTCCAAAGCTGGAATCTCTTTCCTTGCCATTTATGACGGCTCTTGTTTCGACCCGATTCAGGCCGTGGTTCCTAATAATCTTAATAATTACGAAAACGAAGTATTAAAGCTAACAACTGGCTGCTCTGTTGAAGTAACGGGTAAGATTGTTGAGTCTCCTGCGAAAGGTCAAGACTTCGAACTAGCAGCAACTGACGTTAAAGTTGTAGGCTGGGTTGAAGACGCTGACACTTACCCAATGGCTAAGACGCGTCACTCTATCGAGTACCTTCGTGAAGTTGCTCACCTACGTCCACGTACAAACGTGATTGGCGCAGTAGCACGTGTACGTAACTGTCTATCTCAAGCGATTCACCGTTTCTACCACGAGCAAGGTTTCTTCTGGACTTCTGCTCCGCTTATTACTGCATCTGATGCAGAAGGCGCTGGTGAAATGTTCCGTGTTTCTACGCTAGACATGGAAAACCTACCACGCACTGAAAAAGGCGACGTAGACTTCAACGAAGATTTTTTCGGTAAAGAGACGTTCCTAACAGTATCTGGCCAACTTAATGCTGAAGCTTATGCTTGTGCACTAAGCAAGGTTTACACGTTCGGTCCTACGTTCCGTGCTGAAAACTCAAACACAAGCCGCCACCTAGCTGAGTTCTGGATGGTTGAGCCTGAAGTTGCGTTTGCAGACCTTAACGATGTAGCGAAACTGGCTGAAGACATGCTTAAGTACGTTTTCGCTGCTGTTCTTGAAGAGCGCCGCGACGACCTTGAATTCTTCGCTTCTCGCATCGACAAGCAAGCAATTACTCGTCTAGAGCAATTCGTTGACGCTGACTTCGCACAAGTTGACTACACTGACGCAATCCAAATCCTACTAGACTCTGGTAAGAAATTTGAGTTTGACGTTGAGTGGGGCATCGACATGTCTTCTGAGCATGAGCGTTACCTAGCTGAAGAGCACTTCAAAGCACCTGTTATCGTTAAGAACTACCCGAAAGACATCAAAGCTTTCTACATGCGCTTAAACGACGACGGCAAAACAGTTGCAGCAATGGACGTACTTGCACCAGGCATCGGTGAAATCATCGGTGGTGCACAACGTGAAGAGCGTCTAGACATTCTAGACGAGCGTATGATTGCTATGGGTATCGACCCTGAGCACATGAGCTGGTACCGCGACCTACGTAAATACGGTACAGTGCCACACGCTGGTTTCGGTCTTGGTTTCGAGCGTCTAGTATCTTACGTAACAGGTATGGGTAACGTTCGTGACGTGATTCCATTCCCACGTACACCACGCTCTGCAAACTTCTAATTCGAAACCTATTCGATATTAAAAGTTAAGAACAAACAAAAACCTCCGCACTTGCGGAGGTTTTTTTATGTTCGGAATAAAACGAGTCCAGATGCTTCTGCGTGCCACTATCTGAGACTCATTATTTCAAAAGCTAATCCACATCTTGGTCGATAGCGTATTTTATTGCAAGACCGCAAATTGCCATCATAACGAATGGGATCGCGGCAGTGGTGTATTCCGCCCACGCCATATCAGCGAATGCTTTTGCCAGCAGTACGTGGCCGAGAATAAGCAGAAGCGCACACACAATAGCGACAATAATCAGCTTAACTTCATTTCCCATAGTCATTTTCAACATAACGGTATCTCCAATATTTGGTCTACCGTTATTGAATCACAACTCTTTGGTCAATTAGGCGTACAGTTACCCCACAAACAACCCGTACAGTTGGAATGATTGTCTTTTTTATGAGGGACTTAAGGTTTTACGAGTGCGTAAGTTGATGTGCCAGTTTGCCAAGCCAGATGAGCGCCTGTTCTTTCTCTTCTGTCAGTTCATAAGAGAAGTTCAATCGTATCGCGTTATCCACTCTGCCATGCTCACTAAACAGATCGCCAGATGCAACGCTAATGCCTTGCTCGATAGCCAGTTGATGAAACTGTTGGCTGTCGAATTTTTCAGAAAAGCGAATCCATATCAAGTAACCACCAGCCGGCTCTTCAATCTCTATTGAATGCGGAAAGTACTGCTTAATGACATCGATAAATCGCTCTTTCCTGACGACAAGGTTTTTACGCAGTTTACGAAGGTGATTGTCGTAGCTTTCATGCGTTAAGAAATGAGCGACACCAAGTTGAACAGGAGCGCTACTCGATAACGTAGAAAGAAGCTGTAACTTTTGAATCGCGTCGTTAAAACGCGTGTTCACAACCCACCCTACTCGATAACCAGGACACAAACTTTTTGAATACGACCCACAAAGCAAGACGGAATCGGTCTTATCGAAGGCCTTTAGTGGCTTCGGCTTATGCCCTTCGTAATAAAGATCGCCATACACGTCATCTTCAATAATGTAGGTTCCATGCTGTTCTGCAATCTCTACCACACGGCGCTTTGCCTGTTCCGACAAACTGGTTCCCGTTGGGTTTTGAAAAGTCGTCATCAGCCAACACGCTTTAACATCTTGGTTTTGTAGCGCGTTTTCAAACTGCTCTATATTCAACCCATTGATTGGGCAAACGTCCACTTCGATCGGGTTAAGCCCGAGCCTCTCGACAGCCTGCAGAGCACCATAGAATGCGGGAGACTCAATCACGACGTTATCACCCGACTTGGTGACCGTTTGCAGGCTCAAGTTGAGCGCCTCCATAGCACCCGACGTAATCACGATGTCTTGATGATTAACCGTAATCCCTTGCTGCAGATAACGCTGTGCGATTTGCCTTCTCAAGGACTCACTGCCCGGTGGCAAATTATTTATCACACTCGCGCCAGTCATCTTCCTACCCGCGCTGGCAAGGTTTCGAGTCAAGGTAGGTAACGGGAACAGGTCAGGATCTGGGAATGCAGAGCCGAAAGGAATCACACCTTCGGCTGAACTCGACTTCAAGAAATCAAATAAGCGGTCATTAATGGCTTTCTTTTCACTAACGAGTGGCTGTGCGTAGTCAACGCCGTCCAGCCTTGGCGCTACAAAGTAGCCCGACTGAGGTTTAGCGATGATCCACCCTTCGCTTTCTAGCAACTGGTAGGCTTGTAAGACAGTACTATTGCTGACGTTGTAATTTCGACAACTCATGCGTACCGAAGGGATCTTCTCTCCGGATCGCCACGTATTGTTGGCTATCTGAGTTCGAATATCCTTTGCAAGCTCTTCATAACGCGCCATCTAATTGTACTACCTAGAGAAATTCTGTGAGCCGGTGATTTTATCACTTACGCCAACAACTATTGCTGCTATCCATATGATCGCACCTAATTTCCACAATAGTGTGAATTGGTTCACAGATAACTTTGTAAGCTTTGCTAAGTTTGTACCCAAGGTAGGAGCTAAGTTGGCTTTCTACCTCAATAATTTGATGTAACCCAAAAACATGCGAGATAACAATGAAAAGAATAGAAGCAGACCAATTAAGTTATAAAGGAGAGTCAAACGGTGTTCACAGTTGGACAACACCGAGCGGTCAGCCATATTACTGGCACCCAGATTGGCTCCATATTGCTGAAGATGCGACAGGCTCACATCCAAAGCAAAAGATCGATGTCGAACAAGACCAAGCACCAACGGAAAAACACGCGGTGTCTGCTATTCTGAAACACATCAACCAATGGGCTGCAGACAAACTAGCGTCTCACCCTGAGATTGAAACCGGCTCAATCGAAGCTGAAATCAATCTCAAAAAGTAACGGGTTAAAGTAGATAGCGAACTCAATCACGCGCGATTCTAACCCAATACACAGACTGAATAGCCTCGACCCTCGACCGGGGCTATTCAAGTATCTTCATAAAAATGCTGCAATAACCCCCACCTAGCTAACAAATCTCTAACACAAACCAGTTTCTTGTATCAATCCACGAAAGCTATCGATAGAATTTCCGGTCTTATTCACGTCAGTTATGCTAATCATTCGCAATTCTAAAGTCGTGAATCAATGAATGCGTAAATCTAATAAGAATGAGAACAAAGGCTTACCGATGGATACTTCAAATTACAATCAATCGCTAACGACTAAGTTATACGTCATTGCTGGCGTGCTGTTTGGCACCTATGGCAGTCGGGTGTGCCCTATGCTCGATAGCTTAACGACGTTAGAGATTTTCACACAAGTCAGTATTGTGTTTATCTTATTATGGCTCGCACGTCGTTACCCATTGGCGCAACATACCTTGGTCAAGCAAGGCCGATTCGCGCAACTCGATACCCTGCTATTTTTTGCTGCAAGTGTGCCTTTCGCGCTCTACTACAACTTAAGCTATGAATTCACCATAGATAGTAATTTGAAGGTGCTGTTTGGCATGAGTCTATTCGGCTTCTTTACCGGAACCATTCTTCAATTGAATGCCAAGCTCAGCCAAATGGATAAAATGGAGACGACTGGACAATTCGACTTCCAACTGGTTGGTGAAAGAAGTTCACTGGTCAAGCAGATGATAGGCTTGGTTATCGTGCTTCTGGTAACACTGACGACTATGTTGACGATGATTGCTGTCAAAGACATCTTCTGGCTAGAACACAACCCTGACCGCTTATTGGATGGCACCGGCAAGATCAGCGTGATCAAAGAGTTTATTTATTTGGCTGTGGTACTGGGTGGCTACGCGATAACCATCATGACGCTTTGGAGTAAGCTAATTAAGCGTATTCTCCTAAGCCAAGAGCACGCATTAAACAAAGTCACCAATGGCGAGCAAGGCGTTCGCTTACCTATTTTCGGCTACAACGAGCTTGGATCAATGGCATCTATGACCAATACCATGCTTGATAGCCTTGAAACCGCGCAAAACGAAGTCAAAACCACACGTGACGTGGCCATTGTGAGCTTATCGGCATTGGCTGAATCTCGAGACAATGAAACGGGCGCACATATCCTAAGAACTCAAGAGTACGTCAAGGTGCTCGCACAAGAGCTCAGCAAATCAGAAACCCACTCAAGCTTGTTAACTCCAAACTACATCGAGTTGCTCTACAAATCTGCGCCTTTGCACGACGTGGGCAAAGTAGGTGTTCCTGATAGTGTGTTATTGAAGCCGGGCAAATTGACGGACGAAGAGTTTGAGATAATGAAAGGTCACCCCGCGATTGGGGCTGAAGCGTTATCTATTGCAGAAAAGCAGTTGGGAAGTAGCTCTTTCTTAAGAGTCGCAAAGGAGATATCTCTGACTCACCACGAGAAATGGAATGGCAGTGGTTATCCTAATCAGTTGTCTGGTGAAGATATCCCGTTATCTGGCCGTTTAATGGCATTAGCTGATGTTTATGATGCGCTCATCTCGAAGCGAGTCTACAAGCCAGCCTTTACTCATGAACAAGCTAAACAGATCATCTTAGAGGGCAATGGGACGCATTTTGATCCGCAAGTTGTCCAAGCTTTTCTGGTCGTCGAACAAGCGTTTGTTTCAATTGCTGCGACCTACAAAGATGGCAAAAATGTAGCGAGTGAACTCGAGCGCGAAAGCTTTATTGCTCAACCAGCGTAATCTATTCAAAATCCACTAACTTCTTGCACCCTATAGGTTAATCCGTAGGGTGTTTTGTTATCAAATATCCTCTTTAGTCAATAAATCTGATTGAAATGGATTTTTTTTGGTCTTTCTGTTCACTTCGTATTGTCTTAAAAATTCCATACAGGTATAACTACCCATAGATACTATCCCCTCTCAATTGACATGGATGAAGATTATGTTTGAAAAAGTGTTAGCTGCTCCCGCCGATCCTATCCTCGGCCTTACTGAAGAGTTTAAAAAAGACTCTCGTGCAGAGAAAATCAACCTTGGCGTTGGCATCTACAAAAATGAAGATGGTCAAACACCAGTACTTAAAACAGTAAAGAAAGCAGAAGCTGCACTTCTTGAAAACGAAAAAACCAAATCTTACCTAACGATTGAAGGTACAGCTGAATACGGTCTAGCGGTTCAGAAACTTCTTTTCGGTTCAGACGCAGAGATCGTTGCATCTCAACGCGCTAAAACAGCACAAGCTCCAGGTGGTACAGGTGCACTTCGCGTAGCGGGTGAATTCATCAAGCGCCAACTGGGCGAAGTGAAAATCTGGATCAGTAACCCAACTTGGGCTAACCACAACGGCGTTTTCGCAGCTGCGGGTATAGAAACTGCTCAATACAGCTACTACAACGCTGAAACTAAAGACAAAGACTTCGCTGGCATGGTTGCTGACCTAGAGAAAGCTTCTGAAGGCGATATCGTTCTTCTTCACGGCTGCTGTCACAACCCAACAGGTATCGACCCAACAACTGAAGAGTGGGAAGTTCTTGCTAAACTGGTTGCTGAGAAGAAACTGCTTCCTCTATTCGATTTTGCTTACCAAGGTTTTGCAAAAGGCGTTGAAGAAGATGCTGCTGGCCTACGTATTTTTGCTCAATACAACAAAGAGATCCTTGTTGCTAGCTCGTTCTCTAAGAACTTCGGCTTGTACAACGAGCGTGTTGGTGCATTCACTCTGGTTGCTGAATCAGCAGACGTGGCAACGACAGCATTCTCTCAAGTTAAGAGCATTATCCGCTCTATCTACTCTAACCCACCAGCCCACGGCAGTGCTGTCGTTACTCACATCCTTGGTGATGCTGATCTACGTGCTGAATGGGAAGCAGAAGTGGCAGAAATGCGTGACCGTATCCAAGAGATGCGTGAACTATTCGTAACGACACTGAAATCAGAAGGTGTTGATGCAGACTTCACATTCATCGAACGTCAAAACGGCATGTTCTCGTTCTCAGGTCTAAGCAAAGAGCAAGTAACTCGCCTAAAAGACGAATTCGCAATCTACATTGTTGGTTCTGGCCGTATCAGTGTTGCTGGTATGACTAAGTCAAACATGGGTCCTCTATGTAAAGGTATCGCTGCGGTTCTTTAATCGAAAAGCGAAACCTGTATTTGCAGACCACAAGCTTGCACTTACAGACCAATAGATGTGTAAAAGCCAGCAATTAAGCCTGTCTCTTATAC